>DATHGU010000423.1:0-4090 GCA_035317495.1 Solirubrobacteraceae bacterium | reverse complement strand
GGGGGGCGCCACGGCGGGTGGCGAGGGAGCGGGCTCCGGCGGCCGGGGCCGCGCCGGCGACGGCGAGGGCTCCGGCGGCGAGGACGCGGTCGGGTCGTGGCGCGAGGCGTTTCTCGGTGCGCCGTACACGCGCGACGTGCTCGTCGCGATGGGTGTGCTCGCCGAGACGTTCGAGACGGCGATCACCTGGGAGCGCTTTCCCGCGTTCCACGAGCGCGTCAAGGCGCGCGCCGAGCAGGCCGTGGGCGAGGTATGCGGCGAGGGCGGTCGCGTGTCGGCGCGCTTCACGCACGTCTATCCCGACGGGCCGTCGGTGTACTTCACCGTGATCGCACCCGCCCGACGCGGCGAGGAGGTCGAGCAGTGGGCGGCGATCAAGCGCGCGGTGTCCGACCAGATCATCGCGGAGGGCGGCACGATCACCCACCACCAGGCGGTCGGTCGCGACCATCGCCCGTGGTATGACCGCCAGCGCCCGGACCCGTTCGCCGTCGCCTTCGCCGGCGCCAAGGCGGCGGTCGACCCACAGGGCGTGATGAACCCGGGCGTGCTGATCGACCCACGCGTTCCGGCCACAGCCGCTCCATGAAGATCGCCGTCCTCGGGCCGGGCGGCGTCGGTGGACTGCTGGCGGGCGCCCTGCAGCGCAGGGGCGAGCAGGTGGTGGTCGTCGCGCGCGAGCCGACCGCCGAGACGATCTCGGCGCGCGGCCTGCGCGTGGGCAGCGTGACGCTCGGCGAGTTCGTGGCGCATCCCCGCGCCGTCGCGCGCCTCGAGGAGCCCGTCGATGCGCTGATCGTCGCCACGAAGGCCGCCGGGCTGCAGGGGGCCCTGCAGCGGATCGCCTGCGAGCCGCGACTCGTGCTGCCCCTGCTCAACGGTCTCGACCACCTCGTGGCGCTGCGCGAACGCTTCGCCGCGGACTCGGTGCTCGCGGGCACGATCCGCGTCGAGGCCGACCGTCCGGAGCCCGGCGTGGTGATCCACTCGAGTCCGTTCCTGCTCGTGGAAATGGCCAGCCGGTACCCGCACGCGATCGACGGGATGCAGGCGCTCGCGCACGCGCTGTCGGCCGCCGGGGTCTCCGCGCGGGCCGACTGGCCGATCTCCGCTGCATCGGAAGCGCAGGTGATGTGGTCGAAGCTAGTGCGGCTGAACGCGCTCGCGTGCACCACCAGCGCCTACGACAAGCTGCTCGGCGAGATCCGCTCGACGCCCGAGCTGCGCGCGGACCTCGCGGGAGCGATCGAGGAGGCGTGCGCGGTCGGGCGCGCCGAGGGTGCCGACGACGTCGATCCGACCAATGCGCTCTCCGAGCTGGAGCGAGCGCACGCGACGCTCGGCAGCTCGATGCAGCGCGACATCGCGGCCGGCCGTACCCCCGAGCTCGACGCGATCCCGGGCGCGGTGCTGCGCGCCGGCGAGCGCCACGGCCTGCGCTGCCCGACGATCGAGCGACTGCTCGCGACGATTCGCGCGCGGATCGCCGCGGCCGCCGCCTGATGAACCCAGCCGCGGAACGCGGCCATCATCAAAAAAACTAGGACGGGCTAGCGCTCGAAAGGAAACGGCGCTGCGTTGGGCGCGATGCTCGGCAGCGCTTCTGAGGAGACCGCCTCGACGACCTCCTGCTCGGCCTCCTCCAACTCCTCGTCGTGCTCGCCGTCGCACAGCACGCGGAAGTTGCCCGTCACGCCGCTGTCGGCGTGAATCGTGATGCCCGGCAGGATCTCCTCGCCCTCGTCGAAGCCGAGGCGCTCCATGTCGAAGTGCGCCAGACCGATCCCGTGCGCGGTGTGCGTGGGGTTCTCGCGGTCATGCGCCGCCACCGCCTGCGCGAAGCGCTCGAGGTTCTTGGCAACCTTGCCCGTGCTCGAGGACATCCTCCAAGCAGGGTAGCGCGGACGCGACGCTGCGGCTACGGCCGCGGCTGCTCGATGAGCTCGATCCGGTAGTCGTCGGGATCGCGCACGAAGCACAGCCGCGATCCGCCCTCGCGCACCGAGTAGGGGGGCTTCTCGGGCTCGATGCCCTGCTCGGCCAGGCGCGCGAGCGTGGCGTCGAGGTCGTCGGCTGTGATCGCGATGTGGCCGTACGCGGTGCCGAGCTCGTAGGAGTCCACGCCGAAGTTGTACGTCAGCTCCAGGCGCGGCATGTCGCCGTCGCCGGGCTGGTTCATGAACACGTTGATCGCCTCGTCCTTGATCGGCAGGCGGCCGACCTCCTCGAAGCCGAGCGCGTTGTAGAAGGCCACCGAGCGCTCGATGTCGGTGATCCGATAGCAGGTGTGGATGAGCGCCATCGGCGGAGTCTAGGAGAAGCTGGCAGAGCGCGCTAGAGTCCAGACCGTGCCGTCAGAGCGCGCGAGCGCCGCGGCGGCATGTCTCTACTGGAGCTGCCGTTGCCGGGTTCTCGGACCTGGGGGGGCGACTTGGCGGAGGCGCATAGCCGCGCCTGCCGAAGGGCCTTCGCATCGCGGCGTTACCGACAAGTCGAGGAGCACCAGATGAACGCCTCATACGCTTCAACGGACTCGCCCGAGCAGGCGAGCAAAGACGGCGCCGCGGCGCAAGCGGGCAACGACGGCTCCGGCAACCACGCGCTCGCGGCGCTCTCCAAGGAGATCGTGCGCATCTACAAGGAGCAGTTCGGGCGCGGGCCGACGAAGGTACGCTCGCACTACGCCGGGCCGGACACGGTCATGTGCCTGCTCGAGAACACCTTCACGCCGGCCGAGAAGAACCTCCAGGGCATGGGCGAGCACCAGCGATTGCGCGAGATGCGGATGTTCTTCCAGTACGCCTCCGCGGGCGAATTCACGGAGGCCGTTAAAACCGCCACGGGGCGTCGGGTGCGAAGCTTCATCAGCGGGATCGACACGAACAGCGACATCGCCTGCGAGGTGTTCGTGCTCGAGCCGCAGACGCCCTCCTAGGCGCGTCGGCCGGCCCCGCGCATGCGCTAGTATCGAACTGCTCGGCGGGCCTCCGGCGGGGGTTTGCGGGCAGGGAGCAGCAGCGGTAGGACGTGCCGACAACCTCGCTGAGGCGGGTTCGGACTGTCGCACATGAGTGTCCGTGTGTGACGCTGGACGTCGCACATCAAATTCTGTGTGCGGAGGTTGGTATGTCCTATTTGAACTGCCCAAGCTGCGGGCTGATTCTCGCCATCGCGAGGCCTGCAGACGTGGTTGACCACTGCCCGCGCTGTCTGGCGCGGAGGAGGCGATTGGTCGAGCTGTTCGTGTCCGATCGGCCGCGCGGCCGACCCTCTGCCGCCCCGCCCCGGGACGACGCCGAGTCGCCGGATGCCCTCGCCGCGCCGCTCGCCGGTCGCACGATCGAGCAGCGGCGATGAGCTCCTTGAGGCGGCTGGGCCTCGAGGTCGAGGGCCCCGACCGCGATGGACGCTGCACCGTGCAGCTCAGCGGCGAACTGGACATCGCGACCGCTCCCCGTGTGCAGCGGGCGATCACGCGAACCTTCGCGGTGGGGGGCACGCGCACGTTGATGCTCGACATAAGCCGGTTGGAGTTCATCGATTCGAGCGGCCTGGCGGCGATCGTGCACGCCGCCAGCCTGTGTGAGCGCACCGGATGCGAGTTGGCGGTGATCCGCGGGGCGGACGCCGTCCATCGCGTGTTCGAGGTGAGCGGGCTCGCCTCCGAGCTGCCCTTTCGCGAAACCTGACCGCTCGTGGACGATCCCGACCGCCGGACTGCGCGCGACCAGCCGGGCTGCGCGCGACCGCCCACTGCGCGCGACCCTATACTCGGCGCGCGTGCGAAGCCTGATCGTCGGTCATGGCGGCGGGGATGCTCGCGCGCCTGGCCGAGCAGGGCATCGAGCCGGAGAGGCCACCGTACTCGGTCTGCGAGGGCGGCTCTCGGCTCGTGTTCGTGAGAGATCCCGACGACTACCGCGTCGAGATCATCGAGCAGCCCCGGCTCTAGCCAAGTATCGGCTGCCCGTAGACCTGCTGCATCGGGCGCGCCCGAAAAAAGTTGGCGTCAATGAGCAAACGGCACCCGGTACGCTCGCAAGCTGCGAGCGACCGGTTAGCAAAAGATCGTCGCCCGCTCGAAGTCTGC
>DATHGU010000422.1:0-2839 GCA_035317495.1 Solirubrobacteraceae bacterium | reverse complement strand
CACGCGACCGCGTGCCACGAAGCTCGGCGGGGCCGTGGGCGCGTCAGTCGACTGACTTTCGTCCGCCGGCTGCGCGGGCGCGGATACTGGGGTCGTGGCTGGTGTCTGATCCACGGCCAACCCATGCTACCCAGCGCGCTGGCGGGCCGCGCGCCATGCCTCGGCGACGCGCTCGGCCATGCGCGTCGCCGAGAAGCGCTCGGCGCGCGCGCGGCCCTCGACGCGCGGCTCGATATCCGCTCCGTCGGGCACTTCCAGAAGCGGCTCGAGCGCGGCTCGCCAGCGGGCGGGCTCAAATGGCGCGCAGAGCGTGCCGGGCAGGTACTGGAGCGCCTCCTCGTGGATGCCCACGGGCGTCGCCAGCACAGGCACGTCGCAGGCGAGCGCCTCGAGTACGGCGAGACCGAATCCCTCGCGATCGGATGGCACGAGCACGGCGTTCGCGGCGTTCACGTACAGCGGCACGCGCGCTGGATCGACGCCGCCCAGCGCGAGCAGCTCGACGTCGAGCTGCGCGGCCAGCGCGCGCGCCAGGTCGTGGCGCTTCTCCGGGCGGGCGGGATCGGCTGCGAACAGCAGATAGGGCTTGCGCGGGTCGAGGCCCAGCTCGCCGCGCGCCTGTGCGCGCGCGAGCGGGTGGAAGCGCTCGAGGTCGACTCCGCACGGCAGCACCTCGGCGCGACGCCGAGCCGTGCGTCCGGGCAGCTCCGCGGTCAACGACGCGGAGACGGTCGCCAGCAGGTCGATCAGGGGAAGCACGGCGCGCGTGGCCAGGCGCGTGCGGGGATTGCGCAGGTCGGTCCCGTGCACGGTCAAGGCGTGCACGTGCGCGCGAACGCCGAGGGCCGGCCAGGCGGTCAGGCCGAAGTGCGCGTGGACGACATCGAGGCGCTGCGGGCGGCGGCGGCCGAAGCGGCGGCGCAGGTCGAGCGCGGCGCGCGCGAGCGCGGGTGCGCCCGGCGGGAACTCGTACAGCTCGACGTCGAGCGTGTCGAGACGGCGGAGCGCCGCGACCTGATCGCGAACGAAGCTCCCGCGCTCGGGGTGGACGGGGTCGGGGAGCATGTTTGAGACCACGAGCACGCGCACGACACCCCGACCGTAGCGCTCTGGAATGATGCCCCGCATGGCCAGCCAGTCTGTGAGCACGTCGGACCCGCGCGCACCCGCTCGCAGCTACGGACGCGCGCCGGGCGAGCTGCGGCCGACCGAGATCGAGTCGGGCTTCATGCGCACGGCGACCGGCTCGGCGCTGATCTCCGTCGGCGAGACGCGCGTGATCTGCACGGCCTCGGCGGAGGAGAGCGTGCCGCGTTGGATGGCCGGCAAGGGCACGGGCTGGCTGACGGCCGAGTACGGAATGCTGCCCGCCTCGACGGGCACGCGCAAGCAGCGCGACGCCACGCGCGGGCGTCAGGACGGGCGCACGGTCGAGATCCAGCGGCTGATCGGGCGCTCGCTGCGCGGCGTCGTCGACTTCAAGGCGCTCGGCGAACGGACCATCTACCTCGACTGCGACGTGCTGCAGGCCGACGGTGGAACGCGCTGCGCGTCCATCACGGGCGCCTACGTCGCGCTCGCGCTGGCCTGCGCGAGCCTGCGAGCCGCTGGGCGCTTGGAGCGCTCGCCGCTGAGCGGATCGGTGGCGGCCGTCTCGTGCGGGATGGTCGGCGGGCGGCCACTGCTCGATCTCGACTACTCCGAGGACTCGACCGCCGAGGTCGATGCGAACGTCGTGATGACCGACGACGGTGGGCTGGTCGAGGTGCAGGCGACGGCCGAGCGCACGCCGCTCTCGCGCGCCCACCTCGACGAGCTGCTCGCGCTCGCCGGGGCCGGCATCGAGCAGCTGCGCTCGGCGCAAGAGCAGGCGATCGCCGCGGCGGCGGCCGGCGCCAACCCAGATGGGGCCAACGCGGCCGACGCCGACGCGGGCGGGGCCGCGAGCAGTTGATCCTCTCGTCGTGAAGCTGCTGCTGGCGACGCACAACGAGCACAAGCGGCGCGAGTTCGCCCGGCTGCTGCCTGCGCCGGCCGGCGGCGAGTCGTGGGAGCTCGAGGCGCTTGGCGCGAGCGTGGTGCTGCCGCCGGAGGAAGGCGAGACGTTCGCCGAGAACGCGCTCGTCAAGGCGCGCGCGGCCGCCGCGGCGACTGGCCGGCCGAGCATCGCCGACGATTCGGGCATCGCGGCGGCGGCGCTCGGCGGCGCCCCCGGCGTGCGCTCGGCACGCTACGCCGGCGAGCGGGCCAGCGACGAGCAGAAGCTGCGCAAGCTGCTGGCCGAGGCGCCGGCGGGCAGCGCGCTGGAGTACGTGTGCGCGATCGCCTACGTCGACCCCGACGACGACCTCGAGCGCGTCTTCGAGGGGCGCTGCGCCGGGCGCCTGGCGGCCGCTCCGCGCGGCGAGCGGGGCTTCGGATACGACCCCGCGTTCGTGCCGGAGGATGGACCCGACGAGCTGACGATGGCTGAGCTCAGCGAGTCCCAGAAGGACGCGATCAGCCATCGCGGCCGCGCCGCGCGCGCGCTGTTTGCGTGGCTCGCGGGACGGGTTAGCGCAGGTTGATCGCCGCCGAGACGGCCACCGCGAGGCCGAGGCCGGCGTAGCCGGTGTAGCCCGCGAGCAGCAGCAGGACGGCGGTCAGCAGCGCCACGAGCACGGTCACTGACCAGGCGATGCGCGTGACGCTCATCGGGCCATTCTTACCGATGCGCGCGTCCGTGCATGGTGTTAGCGTCGAACGCACGGTCCACGAACGAGGAGGGCGAAGTGACGAAGTCCGAGCTTGTCGACCAGGTGGCAGATCGCGCCGGGCTGACCAAGCAGGATGCCGGGCG
>DATHGU010000421.1:0-2143 GCA_035317495.1 Solirubrobacteraceae bacterium | reverse complement strand
GGATGGCCGGGCGATTGGATTCGCCACGCTCGACTGGAAGTGGTCGATGCTCAAGGGCGCACGGATCGGCTATCTCGAGGACCTCTTCGTGGACCCGGAGGCTCGCGGCCGGGGTACCGCGGACGCCCTGATCCAGGTGTGCGCCGATCGCTGTCGTGAGCTGGGCATGCCGGCGCTGGAGTGGCTGACCGCGCCCGACAACCACCGGGCCCAGAAGGTCTACAGCCGCACCGGAGCCGAGTCCGACACCTACGTCGAGTACGACCTGGAGTTGTGACCGGGCATTCGCGGGCCTCGCTGCCCGCCGGTTGGCTCAATCACACGCGGGTGGGGGAGGGGGAGCCGCTGCTGCTGCTGCATTCGCTGGGGGGGTCGCTGATTCAGTGGTCGCCGGTGCTGGACCGACTCGCCGCCGAGCGCGAGGTGATCGCGGTCGATATGCCCGGATTTGGCGAATCACCTGAATTGCCCGCAGGCGTCCGACCGCGGGCGGCCAACCTCGCGACCGCCGTGCTCGACTTCTATGACTCCCTTGGAATCGACGGCGAACCGGCGGTCGCCGGCATCTCCCTGGGCGGCTGGACGGCGGTCGAGTGTGCTCGCCAGGGCGGCGTGAGCGCGGTGGTCGCGCTCTGTCCCGCCGGATTCTGGAAGCGCTCGCCCGAGGCCTCAAACCAGACCGTTGCCCGCGCGAGGCGCAGCGGGCGAACCGCGGGTGCGCTGCTTCGGCCGTTCATGTGGACGGCGGGCGGCCGGCGTCAAGCCCTCGGCCGATTCATCTACCGGCCCGAGCGTCTCAGCCCCGGAGAGGCGACTGCGATCGCCAGGGCCTATGTCACCGCCCCGGCGTATGACGAGGCGAGTGCACTGATGCGCGCCGGTCGCGTTGAGGATCTGAAGGGAATCAAGACGCCGATCACGCTCGCCTGGGCCGAGCACGACACCCTGGTACGAAACCGGCCGCTGCGCGACGGGATCCTTCCCAAACAGGTTCAGCAGGTAGAGCTGCCCGGCTGCGGTCACGTCCCGACATGGGACGACCCGGACCTGGTGGCCCGGGTCGTCCTCGCCGGCGCCAGCCGGAAGTAATCAGCCGAGGTAACTACTTGACGGCGCAGTTCGCGCAGAGTCCACTGACCACGACCTCGGCGCGGTCGGGCTCGAAGCCGGCGCGCGCCGCGCTGCGGCGGGCTCGCTCGAGATCGAGCGGGACCTCCATGTCCTCGATGCGGCCGCAGCGGCGGCAGATCATGTGGTGGTGCGCGTCGGCGCGCGTGTCCCAGAGCAGCGTGCCCCCGCCGCCGTTCACCCGGCGAACGATGCCCAGCTGCTCGAACAGCTCGAGGGTGGCGTAGACGGTGGGGAGCGAGACCCCCGGCAGCTTCTCGCCGGCTTCAGTGAGCAGCTCCTCGGCGCTCACGTGCCGGGCGCTGTCGCGGAGCAGCCGGTGCATGACCACGCGCTGAGACGTCGCCCGCAGCCCGCGCTCGCGCAGAAGCGCCGCAAGCTCGTCGTCGTCGCGGGGCGGCGCGTGTGGATGTTCGTGGGAAGCCATCAGGTCAACCTAATAGAGCATCCTACATCTTAGGGACACCTTATCTTAACTCTCTTGTATTATGTTGGTGTGAGCGAACTGGTGGCGAGACTGGCGGGACGGATGAGTGCAGCGGACGAGGAGCGCTACATGCTCCAGCGCGTCCAGCCCGCTCTGATCGGCTTGATCGACGGGACCGTGTCCACCTTGGCGCCGATCTTCGCGACGGCGTTTCTCGCCGGCTCGCACGCCGCGCTCTTCGTCGGCTTGGCCGCGGCGCTCGGCGCGGGGATCAGCATGGGCCTCTCCGAGGCGCTCTCCGACGATGGTTCGGTCACCGGTCGTGGCACCTCCATGTCTCGCGGCCTGATCACGGGCGGGGCGACCTTCTTAGGCGGCGGCTTCCACGCATTGCCGTTCCTGATCAGCAACCTGCACACGGCGCTGCTGGTCGCCTCGTTCACCGTGGGATGCGAGCTGATCGGGATCGCCTGGATCCGCAAACGCTTCCTGGACGTCTCGTTGAAGAGCTCGCTGATCCAGGTCACCCTCGGCGGCGTGATCGTCGCGATCACCGGCGTGCTGATCGGGCAGGCCTAGCTTCCGAGT
>DATHGU010000420.1:0-4344 GCA_035317495.1 Solirubrobacteraceae bacterium | reverse complement strand
GCATCATCGTCATGTTGCGCCCGTCCTGGAGCGGGCGCTGCTCGACGACGCCGATGTCCGAGAGCTCCTCGGCGAGGCGGTCGAGGATCATCACGCCCCGCTCGGGGTGCGTCACCTCGCGCCCGCGGAACATGATCGTGATCTTGACCTTGTCCTTGTGCTTGAGGAAGCGCTCGACGTGGCGCTTCTTGGTCGCGTAGTCCTGCTCGGCGATCTTCGGACGGAACTTGATCTCGCGGATCGTTATCTGCTGCTGGTGCTTGCGCGCCGCCTTGAGCTTCTGCGCCTGCTCGTACTTGTACTTGGAGTAGTCGAGCACGCGGCACACCGGCGGGCGCGCCTCGGGGGCGACCTCCACCAGGTCGAGGTCTCGTTCCTGCGCGAACGCCAGCGCGTCGGCGGTCTTCAGCACGCCGATCTGGTTGCCCTCGTCGTCGATCAGGCGGACCTCGGGCACGCGAATGCGCTCGTTGATCCTGGTCGTGTCCCGCTCAGGCGGGCGCCGGTCGAACCTGCGCGGAACCGGCACTAGCTGTGTTGAACGCGCGTCAAGCGGCTGCTAGGCGTCGCGCTCTGATGGCTTGCGGGGCTTCAACGCGGGGGAGTATAGCTCCCCCCGCAGGCGAGTGGTGAGATTTTCGACGGTCTGCGAGCCCTGATCGCCGCCGCGGTGCTCGCGCACCGAGACCGTTCTCTCGTTCTCCTCGCGCTCGCCCACGACGAGCATGTAGGGCACCTTGCGCAGCTCCGCCTCGCGGATCTTGCGCCCCACCGACTCGCTGCGATCGTCGAGCTCGGCTCGCATCCCCTCGCCCAGCAGCTCGTCGCGAACGCGTGCGGCGTAGTCGTTGAAGCGGTCGGAGACGGGCAGCACGATCGCCTGCACCGGCGCCAGCCAAAGCGGCAGCTCGCCGGCGTAGTGCTCGAGCATGATGCCGATGAAGCGCTCGAAGGACCCCAGCAGGGCGCGATGGATCATCACCGGGCGATGCTCGGCGTTGTCGGCGCCCGTGTAGTGCAGGTCGAAGCGCTCGGGCATCGAGTAGTCGAGCTGCACGGTGCCCAGCTGCCACGAGCGCCCGATCGAGTCGGTCATGTGCAGGTCGATCTTCGGGCCGTAGAACGCGCCGTCACCCGGGTTGAGCTCGTACTCCAGCACCTCCGCCTCCAGCGCGCCGGACAGCGCGGCCTCGGCGCGGTCCCACATCTCCTCCGTGCCGATCCGCTTCTCGGGCCGGGTGGAGAGCTCGAGGCGCGGCTCGAAGCCGAACATGCGATAGAGGTCGAAGCCGAAGCGCAGGCACTGCACGACCTCCGCCTGGACCTGCTCGTCGGTGCAGAAGATGTGCGCGTCGTCCTGCGTGATATGGCGCACCCGCAGCAGCCCGTGCAGGACGCCGCTGGGCTCGTGGCGGTGCACCAGCCCGGCCTCGCTGTAGCGCACCGGCAGGTCGCGATAGGAGTGGCGCTCGTCGTTGTAGATCTGGATGTGCGCCGGGCAGTTCATCGGCTTCAGGCCCATCGGACGATCCTCGACGTCGGTGAAGTACATGTGGTCCTTGTACTTGTCCCAGTGACCTGACTGCTTCCACAGCTCGACGTCGTAGAGGATCGGCGTTTTCACCTCGCGGTAGCCACGCGCGAGGTTCTCGCTGCGCCACAGCTCCGTGAGAGCGTTCCAGACCGCCATCCCGGCGGGCTTCCAGAACGGGCTCCCGGGCGAGAGCTCGGAGAACATGAACAGGCCGAGCTCGCGCCCGAGCTTGCGGTGATCGCGCGCCTTGGCCTGCTCGAGGCGCTCGAGGTGCTCGTCGAGTTCGTCCTGTGAGAAGAAGGCCGTCCCGTAGATGCGCGTGAGCATCGTGCGGCTGGAGTCCCCGCGCCAGTACGCCCCGGCGACCGACTGCAGCTTGAATGCGCCGATCGACTTGGTGCTCGGCGCATGCGGTCCGCGGCACAGGTCGGTGAAGGGGCCGTTCGTGTACAGCGAGACGCTCTGCAGGCCGACGTCCGCGGCGGCTCGCTCGAGCAGGTCGTCGATCAGCTCGACCTTGTAGTCCTGGCCCTCGCCCACGAAGCGCTCGCGGGCCTCTGCCGGGGATACCTCGCGACGCTCGAACGGCTCTGCGGCCTTCACGTGCGCGCGCATGCGCTCTTCGATCCGCGGGAAGTCGGCCTCGCTGACCGTCACGCCGTCGGGAAACTCGAAGTCGTAGTAGAAGCCGTCGGCGATCGGCGGTCCGATCGAGATCTTCACACCGTCGAACAGCTCGAGCACCGCCTCGGCGAGCACGTGCGCGGCGTCGTGGCGGATCAGCTCGAGCGCCTCCTCGCCACTCTTCTTCGTGAGGATCGAGACCCGCGCGCCGCTCGAAAGCGGGCGTGCCAGGTCGCGCACCTCCGCCCGATCACCCGCCTCGGGATGACCGATCTCGACGGCCAGCGCCGCGCGGGCCAGCCCCGGACCGATCGCCGCGGCGGCATCGGCGCCGGTGGCGCCGTCGGGCAGCTCGAGCGCTTGCCCATCTGGAAGTGTCACCGTCAATGTCATCTCCGCGCTGCAGGCTACCCGCCCCGCGCGGCGGCGCGGAGGCGGTGCGCGATGAGAAACACCGCTGTAGACGAACGTCTGCGTATGGCAAGCTCATGCGATGGCCGACAGCGATAAAGCCTCGATCTCCATCACGCTCTCGCCGACGCAGGTCGACGCGGTCGTGCGCGCGGCCTCGCATGGCAACGCGCCGAGCATCTCGAGGCTGATCATGGAATCGTTGAGCGCGCCGGTGCAGCGCAACGGACGGCGCGATGCATCGGCCTCGGCCCGGGCATTCAGCGGGAAGGTCGCCGGGCGCGGGTACCTGCCGATCGAGACCGCCGACCCTCGCCTGTCGCGCTCGCTCGTGCGCGGGTTGTCGCTGCTCACCGGCTTCGGGCCCGACGGCGACGAGCGCGGCATCGTCGAGCTTGCCGAGGATCTCGGGATGAGCCCCAGCACCGCGCACCGCTACGCGCTGACGCTCGTGGAGCTGGGGCTGCTCGAGCGCTGTCCGCGGACGCGCAAGTACCGCCTGCCGCAGGTCGGCTAGCCTCCCGCGGCGCCTTTCAGGCGGCGGCGTACGCGAGGTGCGGGTTGCGCCGCTGCGACGCCGCCAGGAACGCATCCACGACGGCCGCGTCGAACTGCGTTCCGGCGCAACGCGCGAGCTCGCGACAGGCGTCGTCGTGGTCGCGCCCGAGCCGATACGGGCGGTCGCTGATGATCGCCGTGTAGGCGTCCGCAACCGCCAGGATGCGCGCCTCCAGCGGAATCTGCTCGCCGGTCAGCCCGCGCGGGTAGCCGCGCCCGTCCGGCCGCTCGCGGTAGCAGAGGATCCACTCGCGAATGTCCTCCAGGCTGACGTCGCCGAGCAGCGTGGCGCCGAGTTGCGGATGGCGCCGGACCTCCATCCACTCTTGGTCGGTGAGCGGGCCCGGCTTGTCGAGGATCTCGGCCGGGATCTGATCGCGACACTGCCCGCAGACGAGCGCCGCGAAGCGGACCCGGGCGGTCTGCCGGTGGTCGAGCCCGAGCTCGCGAGCGGTCAGCTCGGCCAGGTGTCCCACCAGCCGCCGTGGCCGCGGCACGTAGTCGATGCTTCCCAACCGAGCGCACTCGGCGCCGCACGAGTCGCACACGAGCATCAGCTGCAAATGGCCCGCCGCCCGCGCGAGGCGCGCGCCACCGCTTTGCGATGCGGAGTGATCGCAGGCCATTTCCATCGATCGGCGCGATCGGCGCCGAACTTGCCGAGACGGCTGTTTGCTGGACCAATTCCGGCGATCAGCGCTCAGCCGGGCGAGAGAAGAAGCTCCGGTCCCTCGAGGTCGGGGTCCGCCTTGTTCAGCGCCGGGTTGGCCGGCGAGGCCGACATGCGCTCCGCCGCCAGCGCGCCGCACAGCTGCAGCGCTTCGTGCGCGTCGAGGCGGTGATCGAGCCACGCGTCCTGCGCGTCGCGATCGGCGAGGATCACCGGCATGCGATCGTGGATCGCGGCGGCCACCCGGTTGGGCGCCGAATCGCACGTCAGCAGTGCGACGCTCTCGACCCACTCGCCGTCGACCTTCGCGGGATTCCACAGCGCGGCGAAGGCGAACGGAACGCCGCCGTCGACGCGGAACAGGAAGGGCTGGCGTTGGCCGATCTTCGATCGGTCGCCGCGCATCTCCGGCTTGAGCCACTCGTAGTAGCCGTCGGCGATCTGCAGCGCGCGACGCGAGCCCTTCTCGATCAGGCCGCGGTAGGCGGGCCTCGTCGTGACCGTCTCGACCCGCGCGTTGATCATCTTGTAGGCGTTTTTCACGTCG
>DATHGU010000419.1:0-3796 GCA_035317495.1 Solirubrobacteraceae bacterium | reverse complement strand
GGACGTGCGCGCCGAGCGCCTCTCTCCGGAGGACTTCCGCGCGCTCGCGGCGGCGCTCGAGCTATGAGCAAGCAGCGCCCGCTCGCGCCCGCAGGCTACCGCGCGCTGGCGCCGGCGAAGGTCAACCTCGGCCTGTTCCTCGGCCAGCGCAGGGCCGACGACGCCAAGCACGAGCTGGTCAGCGTGATGCAGTCGATCTCGCTGGCAGACGAGCTGCTGCTGGACCAGGCCCCGGCCGGGACGCCGGCCGACGAGGTCCTCTGCCCGGCGCTGGTTGGGACGAACGGCGAGAACCTGGCGGCGCGCGCGCTTCGCGCGTTCCGGGCAACGACCGGCTGGCAGGCGCCGCCGCTGCGACTCAGCATCGTCAAGCGCATTCCGATCGCGGGCGGGCTTGGGGGCGGATCGGCCGATGCCGCCGCCGCGCTGCGCCTCGCAGCGCTCGCCTCGGGGCTGGGCGACGAGCAGCTGCTGCGCGAGCTAGGCGCCGAGCTGGGCGCCGATGTGCCCGCCCAGGTCGCGCCCGGACGCTGGCTGGCCGGCGGCGCCGGAGAGCGGCTTTCGGCGCTGCCAGACCCCTATCCGGCCCTCGAGCTGCTCGTCCTGCCCCAGGCGGTGGGGCTCTCGACGGCCGATGTCTACACGGCGGCCGATCAGCTTGGCCTGGAGCGCGGGCGGCAGGAGCTCAGCCGTCTGGGTGCGAAGCTGCGCGCGTCGATGGAGCTCGGGGCGCCGCTGCCCGCCGCATCCGAGCTGTTGCAGAACGACCTGCAGGCGGCCGCGGTCTCGCTGCTCCCGACGATCGCGGAATCGCTGATGAAGATGCGCGAAGCGGGAGCCGCGCAGGCCATCGTCAGCGGCTCAGGGCCGACCGTCGTTGGCCTGTTCGACCGCGCGAACGCCGCCGGGCGGGTGCTGCGCGCCGCCGCGGAGCTCAGCGGCCACGCGCCCGCGCCGATCCCCGCGCGCTCCGTGGGCGCCCGGTTCGCGCGCGCGCAGGAGCTCGAGCCGCCCGGCGCAGGCGGGCCGCACGACTAGCCGGGGCCGGCTCCCGGGCCGCCCGCAGGCCGCTCCCGGGCCACTTCCGGGCCGCCCGCGGGCCGCTCCCGGGCGGCTCCCGGGCCGCGAGCGACATCGCCGTGCGTCACAATCACGAGCTGAGAACGGTATGAGCAGGACAACCATCAACGAGCTCGTCGCGGCCTGTGCCGGAGCCTTCGGCTTGGCGCTGTATGCCGGTCTGATCCTGGTGCCCGCGTGGACGGCGTACACGCGCCTGTGGGAGCGGCTGGCGGCGACCGTCCTGTCGCTTTACGTGCTCGCCGCGCTCGTGGGCGTCGGAGTGGGCGGGGCGCTCGCCGCCGTCTACTTCTGGGGCTAGCCGCGGTGTCCGACTACGCGGCGCTCGACGCGATCACCGAGGCGGTCGAGTCGGGAGCGGGGCTGCCGGAGGTGGTGCGCGCCGCAGCCAAGGCGCTCGAAGCCAGCCTGGCGGTCAGCGATGCGTGGGGCGCGACGCTTGCGGTGGCCGCCAGGTCGCCGGCCGAGGAGCGAGCGCTGCTATCGCAGGGCCGGGGCGTCACGAGCATTCCGCTGCGCGTCGCCGACACGATCGTGGGCGCTCTGCACATGCGCGCGAAAACCGAGCCGAGCGCGTCGATGCGGCGCCTCTTGGCGACGATGATCGCCTCCGAGGTCGAGCGCGTGCGGGCGCCCGAGCGCGCCTCGGAGACGGCCGCCGCCGACTTCCTGCGAGCGGTGCTCGCGCGTGAGCTGACCGATCGCGACGATCTGCTGGAGCGCGCCAAGGGCCTGTCGCTCGACGTGCAGGAGGGAGCGAGCATGATCGTCGCGCGCGCCCACCCGCAGGCGCCCACCGACGAGGGCTGGCGCGGGCGCGTACGGGCGGTCGCCGAGCGCGGAGCGCGGGCGGTTGTCAGCCGCTCGATCGCCGCGCTGTCCGAGCGCGAGGGAATCCTCGGCGCCGAGGTCCTGCTGCTCGTGCCGGGTGGCGACGAGCCGACCGCCGCACGCGCCACCGAGGGCATCCTGCGCGAGATGGAGGCCGGTCTCGCGGGATACACGTTCGCGCTCGGGCGCAGCCGGATCGCCGAGGACCCGGCCGACCTGCCGCGCGCGGCAAGCGAGGCGCTGCTGGCGGCGAACGTCGCCCAGGGCTCGGCGGACGGCGCGGCGCTGGCCTTCGAGCAGACCGGCGCCTACCGGCTGCTGCTGTCGGCGATGAGCGAGAACCCCAGCGAGCTGCAGCGCTTCTACGACGAGACGGTCGAGCCGCTGGTGGCCTACGACGAGCAGTACGAGACCGATCTGGTGCGCACGCTGGAGGCCTTCTTGGAGGCGGACGGCAACGTCGCCGGGACCGCGCAGCGGCTGTTCACGCATCGCCACACGATCTACTACCGCCTGGAGCGCGTGCGCGAGCTCTCCGGGCACGACGTCAGCTCGAGCGACGGTCGCGAGAAGCTCAGCCTCGGCCTGAAGGCGATGCGCGTGCTGGGGATCTCCTCGGCCGGCGGGCCTGCCTCGGAGGCCGGCGCCGAAGGCGGTCGCGTGCCGCGCCGCTCCGGCCGCTCATAGCCCGGGCACCGGCGGTTCTAGGGGCGCCGCGCGCCGAACTCGACGGCGTAGGTGGCGCCCGACCACCCCGCGCCGAGCCCGCTCGGCACCGAGGGCGCGACGCCGACGCCGGTGTCGCGATAGACGGCGGTGAGGATGATCTGGCGGTGCGGCGGAGATGCCATCCAGGCCCTGACGATACCGGCGGGCGTCGCGTTCGGCCCGGTTCCCCAGCCGATGTTCTGCGCGGTCATCACGCGGATGCTCGACGCGTGAATCGGATAGCCCGAGGCCATGATGCGCGCAAGCGGCGACTTCCCCGAGATGCTCTGATCGCCGAAGTAGTCGCCTCGCACCATGTCGCGCGCCTGCCCTGTCGCGATCTCCGCGAGCGTCCGGTTGTGTCGCAGGGGACGCAGGCCGTGGGCGAGACGCACCTGGTTCATGAGGCACAACGTGGCGGAGTCGACGCTCGCGGAGTTGCGGCCATTGGGCGCGGCGTTCGCTCCCGGGCAGGCCGCAGCGGAAGCTCGCGCCCGGGCCTTGGCGGCGACGGCCGGCGCGGCAATGCCGAGGACGCCCAGGCAGTGCAGCAGCGCTGCCGCGGGCAGGGCGCTTAGGTGCTTCCTTGCTCTTCTAGCTGCCCGTGGCAAGTGCAGGAATCCTTGCAGACCGTCCAGATCGCGCTGTTACTAGTACCCGGCTTACGGACATTCATGTATGGGATTTAGGGCACACTCCTCGGCGCCGGCGCGGGCAGGTGGCCAATGACAGCGCCGCGAGATCGCCGACGCAGCCGCGCGCTCATCCAATCCACGACCTATCCTTCCCCGAACCCCTTGGGGGGTCGTCCAATGGCAGGACATCAGGTTTTGGTCCTGAGAATCGGGGTTCGAATCCCTGCCCCCCAGTTTCATCCGGCCCGAATCGAGCTAGCATCCGCGGAGTGACTCCGGCGCCGACGGTTCTGATCCTCGCCGCGGGCCAGGGCACGCGCATGCGCTCGGCGACACCCAAGGTGCTGCACGACCTGTGCGGCCTTCCGATGGTGCTGTGGCCGGTGCGCGCAGCGCTCGCGGCCGGCGCCGAGCGCGTCATCGTCGTCGACTCTCCCGCCCGAGCGATCGAGCCCGTGCTGCCGCAGGGCGTCGAGCTCGCCGTACAGCCGGAGCCCAACGGGACCGGCGGGGCGGTGGCGGCCGCCATGGCGCACCTCGAC
>DATHGU010000418.1:0-2782 GCA_035317495.1 Solirubrobacteraceae bacterium | reverse complement strand
TAGAGCGGCCGACAGCAGCGAGAAATACGGGAACGCGCACGCGTGCACCACGTCGTAGCGGCGTCCGTGGCGCAGCAGGTGCAGCAGGACCCCAAGCCCAAATACGAGCGGGGGCAGGATCCGCCGTCGTCCACCGGGCGTGTACAGCGCCATGCGCGGCCCTGCCGTCACCACGGCTACGCGCTTATCCAGATCGACCCGCTCGCCGCGGTCCCACTGGCGTAGCGTCACGTAGGTGACGTCGTGCCCCTCGGACGCGAGCCGCTCCGCGAGGTTGCGATACCAGCGCTCGCCGCCCCCGATCGTATATGGGAACAGGCAGTCATAGACGATGCAAATACGCATAGCGGGTAGCATCATCCGCGAATCCGCCACTTTCCGTCCGCCCGCGCGTTATAAACGCGTGACCCCGTGCACTGCGGAACGGAGGCGTTGAGACACCGCTCATGAGCACAGCTGTCCAGACAAAGCCCCCCGTTCACGCGGACGTCGAGGGTCGTTTGATCCCACTCGTATCGGTCGTGATCCCCTGCCTCAACGAGGCCGAGAACATCGAGAGCTGCGTGACTGCGGCGCGCGAGGCACTGGCGCGAATGGGTGCCCCGGGCGAGGTGGTCGTGGCCGACAACGACTCCAAGGACGATTCGGCGCTGCTCGCCGAGCGGGCTGGCGCGCGGGTCGTCGTCGAGCGCAGACGCGGCTATGGCAGCGCCTACCTGGCCGGTTTCGCCGCATCGCGAGGTCGCTACATCGTGATGGCGGACGCCGACCTGACCTACGACTTCAACGAGATCCCGCGCTTCGTGGCGGCGCTCGAAGAGGGCGCCGAGATGGTGATCGGCGATCGTATGGACAACATCCAACCCGGCGCGATGCCGTGGCTGCACCGTTACGTCGGCAACCCGATACTGACCGGGCTCTTGAACCTGTTCTTCCGCACTGGCATCAACGACGCTCACTGCGGCATGCGCGCGCTGCGAAGCGACGTGCTGCCACGCCTCGACCTTCGGACGACCGGCATGGAGTTTGCCTCGGAGATGGTCATCAGGGCCTCGAAGGAGAACCTGAAGATCGCCGAGTTCCCGATCGAATACCACCCGCGCGGCGGGGAGAGCAAGCTGTCAAGCTTCCGCGACGGCTGGCGCCATCTGCGCTTCCTGCTCGTCCACAGCCCCAACCATCTGTTCATCGTCCCCGGCGCGATGCTCGCGGGATTCGGGACGCTGATCGTCGTCGTTGTCGGCTCTGGTCTTGACTTCTTCGGCCGGGCGTGGGGATTGCATGCCCTGATCGGCGGGGCGCTGCTGATGATCATCGGCACACAGGTGCTTGCTCTCGGTCTCTGCGCGCACGCCTACGGCACGTATTTCATGGGCGAGCAGGATCCATGGTTCGACCGCATGCGGGCACGCTTTCGGCTCGAGCACGGCCTTCTGCTCGGTGGGGTCTTCACGCTCATCGGTCTCGTGATGGCAGCAGTGATAGTGGCGAGCTGGATCTCGCACGGGTTCGGCTCGCTCGCGTACGAGCGCCTGGCGGTCGTCGCCGCTTCGCTGCTGATCGTAGGGATCCAGATCTTCTTCTCGTCGTTCCTGCTGTCGATCCTGGGCCTGCGCCGCAATTCATAAGCCGACCAGAGCGCTGTAGTGCGTTACGACCTGATGGCCGTGATCGGCGTGCTCGTCGTGATGTGGGCGATCAGCCTTGGATGTGGCTTGGCGCTCGAGCGTGTCCTGCGCGTGCGCCTGAGCAACGGTTTGCTGCTGCCGCTTGGGCTGTGCGTGTCACTCGTGCTGATCCTTCCCGGGTATGCGGCCGGCGCCGGCGATGGCCTGGCGATCGCGTTGCTCCTTGCGATCGCGCTCGCCGGCCTCGTCCTCGCTCAGGGCGGGCTGCGCGCGCGCCTGAACCCGGGCTGGCCCGGCGTCGCCGGGCTGGCGGTCTACGTCCTGTACCTGCTGCCGGTGATTGTCCACGGCCACTGGACGTGGTCCGGCTACGACTTCGTCAACGATTCGTCGTTTGAGATGCTCTTGGCCGAGCACGTCAAGGGCTTCGGCGCCGCGCTGGGGAACATCCCCGAGACGAGCGAGCGCGAGTTCCTGAAGTCGTACCTCGGCAGCGGCTATCCGCTCGGCACACAGGCGCTGCTCGGGACCTTCAGCGGGTTGACCGACACGCCCGTGGCGGTGATGTATCAGGGCTTCATCGCCGGCCTGGCCGCCTCCTGCGCGGTCGCGCTGTCGACGGTCACGGCGCGGCTGCTGGGCGGGTGGCGCGCAGCAGCAGCCGCGTTCGTCGCGATCTCCGCCAACCTCACCTACCAGTACGCGCTGCAGGGCGGAATCAAGGAGATCGGCCTGCTCGCGACCCTGTGCGCCACGGTGGCCTTTGCATGCGAGGCGATCACGCTTCGCCGCCCCTACGTCGGCGCCGTGCTCGTGGCGGTCGGAGCCGCTGCGGCACTGGCGACATATAACGCCGTGGCGGCTCCGTTCCTCGGCGCGTTCGTGCTGTTCCTGGCGCTGGCCATGCTGCTTGGCCTTCGGATTCGGCTCAGCCGGCTGTGGGTGGGGCCCGCGCTGGCCGGTGCGGCGCTGACCGCTGTGCTGGCGATCCCGGCGTTGACGACGCTGAAAACCTTCTTCAGCGTTGCCCAGACCAGCCAAGGGGCTACAGGGGTTGGCGCAACCCAATTCGGTCAGTTGCTGCGGCCACTGCCCCTCAGCCAGATCAGCGGAGTGTGGCTCGCGGGCGAATACCGACTGCCGGTACTACCCCA
>DATHGU010000417.1:0-4202 GCA_035317495.1 Solirubrobacteraceae bacterium | reverse complement strand
CGGGGTCGTGACCACCGCGCGCGCGGCCGGCACGAGAGCCGTCCGGCCCGTGTCAGGCCGGCGCGAAGCTCGGAGTCGGTCGTGATGCGCGACGCGCGAGAGGTGGCCGGCAGGCGCAAACGGCAGCTCGGCCCGGATCGGCCCTGAACGTGAGACGCGCAGGCACGCTCGCCGCAGCCGGCGCGGGCCTGCTGGTGGGTCCGTTGATGATTGTTGGCGCCCTCGCGGCGGCGGGCGGCGCGACGCTCGAGGTAGGCGGCGGCTCGACGGAGCCGCAAAGCGCGAGTCCCTCGGGAATCGCGCAGCGGGAAATCCCTCCGCGGGCGTTGCGGCTCTATTTGGAAGCAGCGCGTCGCTACGGGCTGGACTGGGCGATCCTCGCGGCGATCGGCAGGCTCGAGTGCGATCACGGACGCGACCTCGATCCTTCGTGCGCTCACGAGGGCGCGATGAACGCGGCGGGCGCGGGCGGGCCGATGCAGTTCATCGCCTCGACCTGGGCGCGATACGGGGTCGACGCTGACGGCGACGGGCGGATCGACCGCTGGGACCAGGCCGATGCGATCTTCGCGGCGGCCAACTACCTGGCCGCTTCGGGAGCCCGACAGGATTCTCGGCGCGCCATATTCGCGTACAACCACGCCGGCTGGTACGTGGAGGAGGTGGAACGGTGGGCGGCCAGATACCGGGGATCGGCCTCGCGAAGCTCGAGCGTCGACCCGCTTGCCGCGGGAGTCGCCGAAGGAGCGGGCGCGGACGTCCGATTGCGGACCGAGACCGCCACGCCGGTTCAGTTCGTGGCCGGCTCGCGGGCGACGCTCTCGCCGGTCGATGGCCACGTGGCGCTGATACCTGCGGGCGCGCCGAGCGTGGTGCAGGCGATGATCGTTTCCGGGAACGAGCTAGAGCCGCTGCCCTATGGACCGGGTGGACATCCGGATCCGCGTGGAGCGCTGGAAGAGGACTGCTCGAGCACGGTCAACTACGTACTCTATCGCGCGGGCGTTCGCTCGATCGGAGAAATCGTACACGACAATCCGCTGGCGCAGGACTACATGCGCTGGGGCCAACCCGGACCGGGGCGCTGGGTGACGATCTACTCCGCCACGAGTCCTTCAGACCACACTTTCATGACTATCGCCGGCCTCCGCCTGGACACTAGCCACGACGGAACGGACGTCGGTCCGAACCGCGACGAAGACGGGCCGCGGTGGCGGATCCTCGACCACATTCCGACCTGGGCGCACTGGTCGGTCCGCCACCCGCCAGGGTTGTAAGGTGGCGCCATGCCCGCCCGCAAGGTCGACTACCTGCTGGTCGGCGGAGGACTGGCCTCCGCGAACTGCGCCCGCTGGCTGCGCGAGGAGGGCGCCGAAGGCGAGGTGGTGGTGGTCGGCCGCGAGCCCGATCCGCCGTACAACCGCCCGGAGTGCTCGAAGGGCTACCTGCAGGCCAAAGAGGAGCGCGAGGAGACCTTCTTCCGCCCGAGCGACTGGTGGTCGGAGCAGGGCATCGAGCTGCTGACGCGCACGAGCGTGAGCGCGCTCGAGTTGCAGTCACGCACCGCAAAGTTGTCCAACAAGGACGAGATCGAGTTCGGCAAGGCGCTGATCGCGACGGGCGCGAACGTGCGCCGGCTGAACGTCGACGGCTGCCATCTCGAGCAGATCCACTACCTGCGCACGCTCGGCAACGCCGACGCGATACGTGCAGGCGTGGCGGATGCCGAGGAGGTGGTGCTGATCGGCGGCTCCTATATCGGCTGCGAGGTCGCGGCTTCGCTGACGCTGCTCGGCAAGCACTGCACGATCGTGATGCAGGAGCAGCACACGCTCCAACGCACCTTCGGTGGGCGTGCGGGGCGCTTCTTCCAGGAGCTCTTGGAATCGCACGGCGTGACCGTGCACGGCGAGGACGAGCTCGAGCGCTTCGAGGGCGAGGAGAGCGTCTCCAAGGTGGTCACGAGAGGCGGGCTGGAGCTTTCTGCCGATGCGGTCGTGATCGGTGCGGGCGTCACGCCCGACGTGCAGCTGGCCGAGCGGGCGGGGCTCGAGATCGGCGAGCGCGGCGGCGTGTCCTGCTCATCGCGCCTGGAGAGCTCTACGCCCGGCGTGTTCGCAGCCGGCGACATCTGCGAGTACACATCCGTCGTACACGACGGCGCGCCGATGCGCATCGAGCACTGGGACGTGGCCTTCAACCAGGGCAAGACCGCGGCTCTGAACATGCTCGGCAAAGACGTGGCGCATGACGTGGTGCCGTACTTCTACTCGGTGTTCGCCGACTGGGGCGAACTGGAGTACGTCGGTCCGGCCTACGAGTGGGACCAGGAGATCCTGCGCGGCTCCTTCGAGGAGGGCTCGTTCACCAACTGGTACCTGATGGACGGCGTCGTGAAGGCGGCGCTGGCCTTCGGGCGCTCCGATGACCTCGACCACGCCAGGCGCCTGATCGTCAACGGCGGCGCGTTGGCGGAGGCCGAGCGCGCGGGCCTGGCCGATCGGGACGCTGAGCTGGCAAGAATCGGGCCACAGGCGTAGCCCTCGCGGAGCGGCGGGATGGACCGCGCCACGCGGCGCGCCCGATTCTATGCGGCGCCGTTGCGCGCGCCGAAGCCCGTCGCCGTGCGGCTCAGCTCATGCGATGAGATGACGCTGTCGATCAGGCCGTAGTCGCGCGCCTGCTCGGCGGTGAAGTAACGGTCGCGGTCCATGTCGTCGTGCACCCGCTCGAGCGACTGCTCGGTGTGCCGCGCATAGATCTCATCGACGTGCCTGCGCAACTCGAGGATCTCGCGTGCGTGGATCTCGATGTCGGCCGACTGGCCCTCGAAGCCCCCCGAGGGCTGGTGGATGAGGATGCGGCTGTTGGGCAGCGCCTTGCGCTTGCCGGCGGCACCGCCGGCCAGCAGCAGCGATCCCATGCTCATCGCGACGCCGAAGCAGATCGTCTGCACGTCGGGCTTGATGAACTGCATCGTGTCGTAGATCGCCAAGCCCGCGTACACGCTGCCGCCGGGGGAGTTGATGTACAGCGAGACGTCCTTCTCGGCGTCCTCGCTCTCCAGGTGCAACAGCTGGGCGACCACCAGTTAGCAACCATTTGGTTGTCAAGGAGGCCGGCATGGCGGTAAGCAGGGAGATCGACATCGAGGCGTCGCCCGAGGAGGTGTGGGAGGCGCTGGCGACCGAGCAAGGTCGCGAGCGCTGGTTGCAGGAGCCCGAGCGCGAGATCGAGGTGGAGGTGATCGACGCTCCGCACCGGCTGGTGTGGTGGTGGTCGAGCGATGACGAGCCGTCCACGCGCGTCGAGTTCCTGATCGTCGCCGCTCCTCGCGGCACGCGCGTGATCGTCACGGAGAGCGTCCCGTCGTTCCCGATCGCAATGCTCGCCGCGAGCTTCGCGCTGGTGGCCGCTTGAGCGATCAGCTCGGTCCGGTATTCGCCGCGCTCGCCGACCCGACGAGGCGCTGGATGGTCGAGTCGTTGCTGCGCGACGGCACGACGACCGTGCCCGCGCTGACCGCCGCGCTGCCGATCTCCCGCCAGGCCGTCGCCAAGCACCTCTCCACGCTCGACCACGCCGGGCTCGTCGAGCGCTCGCCGGCCGGCGGGCGCGAGGTGCGCTACCGCTTGCGCCACGGCGCGCTCGAGTCGGCCGGCGCGTGGATACGTGAGGCCGAGGCCGCCTGGGAGAAGCGGCTCGCGCGACTGAAGGACGCCGTCGAGCGGTAGGCCTCAGCCGTGCGTCGTTCGCGACCCGCCGCCCGTCGAGTAGGATCGATCCATTCATACGGTCGGTGGTGAAGGGAAGCCGGTGAGAATCCGACGCGGACCCGCCACTGTGACCGGGGATGCCCACCGCGGCGCGCCATGCGGCGCGCAGCCACCGACACCGCCTCCGGCGGGCCGGGAAGGCGCGGAGGGGTAGGCCCGGGAGCCAGGAGACCTGCCTCCGACCGAAGCCCACAAGCCCTCGTGGAAAGGGGTTGGCTCCATGTCCCGTTCTCTCCGTATTGCTCGAAAGCCGTCGACGCTGCTCGCCTGGCTGCTGTTCGTCTTGCTTCTGCTCGCGCTCGCCGGGGCGCCGGCCGCGCTCGCCGGAGCAACCGTGACTGTTCGCGTCGAGGGGGTCAGTCAGACGCTCCTGGCGCCGACCGAAGTGACGACCGACTCGACGACTCCGGTCATCAAGGACAGCAA
>DATHGU010000416.1:0-2150 GCA_035317495.1 Solirubrobacteraceae bacterium | reverse complement strand
GCTCGGCAGCGCCCAGGCGATCATGGCGTTCGAGATGGCCGGTTGGGAGACGAACCCGGAGCTTGTGTGCCCCGGCGGCATCCCGTTCTCAAACAACGCCGAAAACACCGACCGCAACACGATCACCACCGCTCCCGCCGCACAGCTCGCGGTGCAGCTCTACAAAGCCACCGGCAACGTGCGGTACCTCCGCTTCGCCGAAATGGCCTATCAATGGGTCCGCAGCTGCCTGCTTCAGCCGGGCGGGCTCTACTCCGATCACATCAATAGCCGCGGCGTCGTCGAACCGATGCTTTGGAGCTACGGGCAGGGGACGATGATCGGCGCCGGCACGCTGCTCTACCAGGCGACGCACAACAGCGCCTACCTCTACCAGGCGCGCCAGACCGCCCAGGCCGCGCTCGCCTACTTCACCCCGGAACGGCTCGGCTCGGAGAACCCCTTCTTCCCATCGGTCTACTTCCGCAACATCCTCTACCTCGACTCCGTCACCCGCGACCCACCGGGCGCCAAGCTCGCGCAGGCCTACGTCGACTACGCGTGGGGGCACCTGCGCCTCAGCAACAACCTGTTCGTCGCAGGATCCCCGGCCGGCGCCCAGCTACTCGTGCAGGCGGCGATCACGCAGATATACGGGCTGCTCTCCTCGCCCGCGAGCACCTACTTCTAGGCTTCCGCCGCTCGGGCCGCCGCGCCAACCGGCGGCCGCTCGGGCCGCTTGGAGTAGGCTCTGCGGCCGTGTCCGAGACGACCAACCTCACCACCGCCGAGGGGCTAGAGGCCCTCGAGGCCGAGCTCACGATGCTCGAGCAGGAGGGACGCAGGGAGATCGCCGAGCGGATCAAGACCGCGCGCGAGTGGGGCGACCTGAAGGAGAACAGCGAGTACCACGACGCCAAGAACGACCAGGCGCATCTCGAGACCAAGATCGCGAGGCTGCGCGAGAAGATCGCCGCGGCGGTGATCGTCGAGGAGGCGCCCGCGAGCGCCGGCGGAGTCGTCGGCTTCGGCTCGACCGTCGTGGTCCGCGACCACGACGGCGCCGAGCAGACATGGCGGATCGTCAGCTCCCACGACGCCGCGCCGCAGGAGGGCCGTCTCTCGGCAGAATCCCCGGTGGCGGTCGCGCTCCTCGGGCGCGCCATCGGCGAGCAGGTCTCCGTGTCGCTGCCGCGGGGCAAGCGCACGCTCACAGTGCTCAGCGTCGGCTGAAGCGCGCCCGCTCGTAGGCTCGGCGCACGCGCCGCACGAACCGCTTCGGCCGCCTGCGATACAGGCGTGCGCCCTCGCCCAGCGTCTGCGCGCGGAGCTTGCGCCGGCGGCGAGCGATCAGCTTCAGGAGCGTCTTGCGGTTGCGCCGCGACAGTCGCCCGTGCCCGCCGCGCGCGCCCTTCGCGCGGATCCGCTCGGTGAGCAGCGCCAGGTCGTGCTCCTCTCCGAGCATTTCTGCGAGCTTGTCCGCTCTGCGGGCGAGCCTGCGAACCAGCCGTGCCTCGGCCGGTCGCCCACCCCGCCCGCGGCGCCGCGGGCCGTGACGGCCGGCGCCACTTCGCTCCGACGGGACACGCAGGTCGAGCATTTCAGCCGCGTAGCGTAGGTCCTTGACGCGTTTACGCCACTCGTGCAGGGCACGCCCGCGGTTGCCCTTTCCGCTCGCCGCCTTGCGGTAGCGCCTGCGCCCCTGCCGGTAGATGCGCGCGAGGCCCGCCTCGAGCGCCTCGACGTCGTCTGGTCCTGCAAGCGGCCAGCCCGAGACCCTGCGGCGTATCGCGCGCAGCTCGTCGAGCACCTCGGCGCGCATCACCACGTCACCCAGCGCGCGCGCCGCGGCCTGCTCGCGTTCTGCCACCAGTGACTCGCGCAGCCCCACAAGCC
Organism: Solirubrobacteraceae bacterium; assembly: GCA_035317495.1. Lineage (GTDB taxonomy): Bacteria > Actinomycetota > Thermoleophilia > Solirubrobacterales > Solirubrobacteraceae > Palsa-744. The sequence goes on along the minus strand of DATHGU010000416.1, from coordinate 275 downwards.
CACCTCGGCGGCGCAGCCGGCGCGGCTGGCGCTTGAGCAGCGCGTCCAGCGTGGCCACCATCACCTGCGCGTCGCGAGCGCCCGCGAGGCGCCTTCCCGCGTCGCGAAGCGCCGCGCTCTCGCGCGCGAACGCCGGCTCTCCGAGCTGCGGGCGCAGCATCCCGACGAGCGCCCGCAGGCGCTTGAGCGCCTTGCGCGTCTCGTGCACCGCCTGCTCCTCCGGCGCCGCCCCGCCGCGCCCGTCGAGCAGCTCGATCGCCATGTCGAGCTGGCCG
>DATHGU010000415.1:0-3943 GCA_035317495.1 Solirubrobacteraceae bacterium | reverse complement strand
CATCCCATCATGGTGATCGATCCGCCCGACGTCCCGATCTCAGCGCGCCGTGGCTACCCCGTCCGACCCAGACATAACCTAGACGAAGGTCTAGCTCCTACCCCACTTACGTGGGGTTGCGCGCACGCTGTACTTCAGGCCATCCTTCAGCTAGGATTTATCTAGAGCGGATCGCATGATGCGGACGCAGGAGCCCAAGGGGGAGTACGTATGGATACGTCGCTGAAGGTTCTGATCGCGGATGACCATCCGTTGATGTTGCAAGGGATTCGCAAGGCGCTCGAGGGCAGCGAGGGCATCGAAGTCGTCGGCGAGGCACGCTCGGGCGAGGAGGCCCTCGCATTGGTCGAGCGCAGAAAGCCGGACCTCGTCCTGCTGGACCTGCACATGCCGGGGCTCGGCGGGCTCGGGTGCGTCGCAGAGATCAAGCGCAGCTTTCCCGACGTCAAGGCCGTCGTGATCTCGGCCTCCGACGACCGCTCGAGCATCGACGCCGCGCTACTGGCCGGCGCGAGCGCATACATCCTTAAGAGCGTGAGCCCTGTCGACATCCCGTCGGTCTTGAGGCAAGCCTCGACGGGGGCGGTCTATCACGTACCGTCCGTTCCGAGCCCCCGCAATGCAGACCAGGCCATCGACAATGGACCCGAGCTGACCCCGCGCGAGAGGACCATCCTGACGGCGGTCGCGGGCGGGCTGACCACCAAGGCCATCAGCCAGGACCTGTGGCTGAGCGAGCACACGGTCAAGTTCCACCTCACGAACATCTACCGCAAGCTGGGTGTATCGAATCGCAGCGCGGCTGTCCGCTACGCCTTCGAGAACAACCTCGCTTCCGCCGACGCCTTCGCGGCTGTTCCCGCGTAGGGACGCCAGCCACCCGCCATTTCCTTGGCGCCGCACAACGCGGCGAGTCCACTATGCGGACGCGCGCGTCGAATGCGCTTCCTGGGCAAGCGGCTCCCAGCGCTCGAGCGCGACGGATATGACCGTTGGCCCGCCGGGCCGGCTGTCGATCCGGCATTGGCCTCCGAGCAGGCGCACCCGCTCGTGCATCGCGACCAGGCCGAGGCGGCCCTCGTGTGCCGCGCGTATCAGCGTGGGCTCCATGTCGAAGCCCTGACCGTCGTCGACGATCTGCGCCTCGACGCCCTCGGTGTTCGCCGAGACCGCGATCTCGACCTTCTTCGCATCGCTGTGCTCGCGAACGTTGGCGAGCGCCTCGTGGATGAGGTTCAGCAGGGCTATCTGCTGCGACGCCGAGAGCAGGCCCATGTCCCCCTCGAGCACGAGGCCCGGCTCGATGTTCGTGCGTGACGCAAAGGCCTGCGCCACGTCTCGCAACGCCCTCGCGAACGGCCGGTTCAAGAGAACCGAGGCGGCGCGCACTTCGTTGGAGATGCGGCGTAGATCGCCGTCCACCGTCAATAGTTGGGATTCCACGTCATCGACCCGCTGGCGCATGAGCTTGCGCTGGCCGGCGCCGTCGAGCATCCGCTCGAGCTCGTCTCGCAGCGCACGCAGATCCTGCGCAGCCACCGCGACATCCTGGATCGGCCCGTCGTGGAGGTCGAAGCCCAAGCGGGTCAGCTTGCGCTCGCTGGACGCCACGAGGGCGCGCTCGGACGCCGCATTCGCGGCCAGCAAGGCGTCGCGCTCCAGAATCGCCCCGAGCATCGGCGTCGCCTGGAGAAGAAACGAGCGGCAAACATCGCGCATGCCCGGCCGCGCGCAGCCGACGAGCGCCGCCAGCGGGTGACGCCATCGGCCGACCGGGAGGCCGAATAGCAGGCGCCGGGGCCCCGGTTCGACTCCTTCCCCGGCCAGCAGTTGCTGGGCGAGCTGCCTCGCGCCGCGCGACGGGCTGCCTTCGCCGACGTGGAGCGTGCATTGGATCTGCTCTGCGTCGTCGAGCGTCCACAGCGAGGCGGAGCGCAGCGGCGCGAGCGCCGTCAGCATCGCGAGCTGCACCTCAACCGCGGCGTTCGCCGACAGCGTCAGCAGCTCGGGAGACCCCAGCACTTCCCGCGCGAGCGCAAGCCGGCCGACCCCCGCGACCTCCTCGATCCGCCGCGCCAACCGAGCGGCGTCGTGCGGGGATGCCGTGAGCTCGCTCCTCATGCTGCCGAACAGCTCCGCGGACGCGACGAGCAGCGACGTCCGCGATACGTCTGCCGCGGGACCTCCCGCTTCAAGGACCTCCAGTGCGCGCTGTCTCGCGTTCCTGCGGGCCCGCAGGAACGCCCGTCGGTCGGGCCAGTCCACGTCGTCGAATAGACGCTCGAGTCGACGCAGATCTGCGGGCACGCCGTTGACGTGCGTTTCGCGCCTTCTCGTGGAGGCGCCGTTCTTCGTGCTGGCCTGGTTTGCCGTCTTCATCTCGGGTTGGATTTAGAACCTCTCGGCGCAGACGCCGCTGACCAGGCACATATCGGCAATCGGCCCGCGCACCTCAAGCGTTGATGAGCGCTCCGCTCGCGGACGGCCGCGTGGAACAGAGAGCGGCTTAGGAGTTATCGATGCCGAACGACGACGACAGCTCGACCAGGAAACCGCGCATCGCGTCTCCGGCCGGTGTCCATGCTTCCGCGCCGTGCTGGTTGAGCGGGGCCCCGCCCGCGTCCGAGAAGCCGATCTCGATGTGCCCGTGCCCCAGTGAGACGGCGTCGCCGGTGTGGCCGACGATCGCGATCGGCTGGCCGGCTACTACCTGCTGGCCGGCGTGCACGAGCACCTGGGCGACATGGCCGTAGTAGATGTGCTGGCCCGTGAAAGAACCACTGGCGGCCTGGATCACCGGATAGTTCGGCCCGAAGCCGCCCGGATCGCTCGCCACGGCGCTGACGATGCCCGGCGTGATCGAGTAGACGAGCGCGCCGTCGGGAGGGGTCTCGATGTCGAGGCCGTCGTCTGTGCGGCCGAGCTGCTGCATATAGCGGGCGTCGAGCGGAAGCGCATAGCCTTTCTCGATGCGCGCAAAGGCGGGCGTGTTCCCGATCGTTTGGGCCCTTAGCAGCACCTCCGACACGTACCAGCCGGCGTGGTTGTACGCGAAGATCGCGCCGGGCAGATCGCGCGCTGCGCCACTGGCCCGCAGGTAACGGGCCGCCGCGAAGATCGCATCCTGCGGTGAATACGGATTTGCGGTGCCGTCGTGGTCGGCGTCCACGCCCCACTGCTGCCACGTCTGCGGCATGAACTGCATCCAGCCGAGCGCCCCCGCGGCGGAGACCGACAGGTTGCGCCCGTAGTCGGTCTCGATCTCGTTGATCGCCGCGAGCACGCTCCACGGCACGTGATAGCGACGGGCCGCCTGTTTGTAGATCGGAACGAGGAAGGGAGGCGGTTCGTTTGATTCGAGGTTGGCGAAGCCCGGCAGTCCTTCGAAGGCCGGCGCGCCAAATGGTTCGACCACCGCGCCCGAAGCGGCGTTCGGAGCCGCCTTGCGGGGCGCTGGCTTCGGCGATCCGCGACGCGCGCGGGACCGTCGAGAAAGGTCGGGCGACTGCGCCGTCTCCTTGAGCACGCGAACACGAGGAGTCTGTGTGTCCTGCGCGAGAGCTCCGGGCGGGACCGCGACGTGGTTCGCTGTCGGCTGGACTGCCGGCGACTGCGTGTGCGTCGCGCTCGTCGGCGTCACCGCACCCGCGGACGCGTCGGCAGGCGGCTGAGGTTCGGGCGCAGTCCGGTTGGGCGGTTGAGATTCCGCCGGCGGCGACGGCGATGGTTCGCTCGGACCTTCCGGCAATGGTCCTCCGGGCGGAGTGGTCGCTGGTTCTTCGGGCACTGCTTCGGGATCCGATCCTTCGGGTTGGGGGGCTTCGATGGGTGTTTCAGATCCGGGTTCGACGATCGCGCCGCCCGCGGTTCGTGCGTCGGCAAGCGCGCCGCCCACCGACAGGCCGGGCACCGCGCCAAACTGACACGTCACGATCAACAGCGC
>DATHGU010000414.1:0-3829 GCA_035317495.1 Solirubrobacteraceae bacterium | reverse complement strand
AGCCCGCGGCTGCAGCGCGGCAACTGGCGCGGCCTCGCACGGGTGCTCGCGCAGGGCACGCGACCGCGGGCGATCACAACCGTCCAGCTGGGCGCCGCGCCGCTCGAGTACTACATTCCGCCGCTGCGCAACCTGGGGCGCGGAGCGTCCGTCACCGTGGGCGAGATCGACGAGACCGGCTACGCGCCTCTGCGACCCAGCGCGGGCCGTTCCCCGGCGCCCGGCTTTCACCTGCTAGACCGACGCGACGTGAATGGCCTGATCGTCTACCGCTTCGTCTCACCGGTTCCGCGCGTCGTCTCGGAGAGCGCGCTGCGCCGCCACGTGATCACCCTTGCGCACCCGGAGGTGCTGGTCGCCGCCGCCGCGTCCGCCGTCGTTTCAACCGCCGCGCACGCCGCCGCACACGTGCCCGTGCACCCCGCTGTAACGGGCGCAAATGCGGGCTCACGCCACGCGCAAACGTCGTCGTCCGACGAAAACATTTAAGTTCCCGGCATGGCGTCGTCGATCGTGGAGGCCCGCAACGAGGTTCAGGTGGCGCTGGAGCTCGCCTGCGAGCACCTTCTCTCGCTGCAGGACGAGGCCGGCTGGTGGCAGGGTGAGCTGCAGACGAACGTGACGATGGACGCCGAGGACATTCTCCTGCGCGAGTTCCTCGGCATTCGCAACGCCGAGCAGACCGAGCGCTCGGCGGCCTGGATTCGCTCACAGCAGCGCGATGACGGCACGTGGTCGAACTTCCACGGCGGCCCGGGCGATCTGTCGACCACCATCGAGGCCTACTGGGCGCTGCGCCTGGCGGGCGATCCGCTCGACGCGCCGCACATGCAGGCCGCGGCCGCCTACATTCGCGCCGCGGGCGGGCTGGCGCAGGCGCGCGTGTTCACGCACCTGTGGCTGGCGCTGTTCGGCCTGTGGTCGTGGGAGAGCGTGCCGGCGCTGCCGCCGGAGATCACCCTGCTGCCCTCGTGGGCGCCCTTGAACATCTACGAGTTCGCCTGCTGGGCGCGCCAGACGATCGTCGCCCTGTCGCTCGTGAAAACCCACCGGCCGGTTCGCGAGCTGCCGTTCGACCTGCGGGAGCTGCACGCCGCGCAGGGCGGCTCGCATGCCGCGCCTCCGCCCTCGCTGCGCGCCGCCGTGCTGGCTCGCACGGATCGCCTGCTGCGTGCCTACGAGCGCCGGCCGATCCGCCCACTGCGTCGCATCGCGCTCGCTCGCGCGGAGCGCTGGATCGTGCGTCGCCAGGAGGCCGACGGCTCGTGGGGCGGTATCCAGCCGCCGTGGGTCTACTCGCTGATCGCGCTGCGCCTGTGCGGCTATCCGCTCGATCACCCGGTCATGCAGCGCGGCCTGGAGGGCCTCGATCGCTTCATGGTCGAGGATCACGACGACGCGCGGGGAGTCGGGGCCCCAGCCGGCCCCAGCCGGCGGCTGGAAGCCTGTCAGTCGCCCGTGTGGGACACGGCGCTCGCGCTGATCGCGCTGAGCGACGCAGGCCTGCCCGCCGATCACCCCGCGCTCGCGCGCGCGTCCGACTGGCTGCTCGGCGAGGAGGTCACGACGTCCGGCGACTGGTCGGTCGCCCGGCCGCACCTGGCGCCGGGCGGCTGGGCGTTCGAGTTCGCAAACGACAACTATCCCGACGTCGACGACACGGCCGAGGTGGTGCTCGCGCTGCGCCGCGTGCCGGGCGGCCCGCAGCTGGATGGGGCCGTACAGCGCGCCGCGCGCTGGGTGCAGGGCATGCAGAGCTCCGGCGGCGGCTGGGGAGCGTTCGACGCCGAGAACACCCGCGCGCTGATTCGCGATCTTCCGTTCCTCGACTTCGGCGAGGTGATCGACGAGCCGAGCGCCGACGTCACCGCCCACGCGCTCGAGATGCTCGCTGCGCTCGGGCTGATCGACACCCCCGCCGGCCGCCGCGGCGTGCGCTGGCTGATCGAGCACCAGGAGGCCGGCGGATCCTGGTTCGGGCGGTGGGGCGTGAACCACGTGTATGGGACGGGGGCCGCCGTGCCGGCGCTGGTCGCCGCCGGCGTCGACCCGTCCGAGCAGTGCATCGTCCGCGCCGTGCGCTGGCTCGTCGAGCACCAGAACGAGGACGGGGGCTGGGGGGAGGACCCGCGCTCCTACGACGAAGAGCGGTGGATCGGCCGCGGGCCGAGCACGGCCTCGCAGACCGCCTGGGCGCTGCTCGCCCTGCACGCGGCCGGCGATCGCTCGGAGGCGCTTCGGCGAGGCGTGCGCTGGCTCGTGGCCACGCAGCGCGCCGACGGCGCCTGGGATGAGCCGCAGTACACGGGCACCGGCTTTCCCTCCGACTACTACATCAACTACCACCTCTACCGGCTCGTCTTTCCGATCATGGCGCTCGGACGCTGCCGGCGATGATGCTGCTGGCCGACGCCCCGCCCGCGGCCCCCGGGGCAGAGGCGGTCATGGCGCGGGCCGAGAGCGAGAACTTCCCGGTCGCCAGCCGCGTGCTTCCGCGTCGCGTGCGGACGCACCTGCTCGCCGTGTACGGCTTCGCGCGTCTCGTCGACGAGCTGGGCGACACGGCGCTGGGCGATCGCCTTGCCGCGCTCGACTGGCTGCAGGGAGAGCTCGAGCGAGCCTACGAGGGCCGCGCCGAGCACCCGCTGATGCTCCGCCTCGCGCGCACCGTCGCCGAATGCGAGCTGTCGCGCGCGCCGTTCGAGCGACTGATCGAGGCCAATCGCGTCGATCAGCGCGTCAGCCGCTATGACACGTGGGAGCAGCTGCGCGGCTACTGCGCGCTGTCCGCCAACCCCGTCGGCGAGATCGTCCTGGCGATCTTCGGCAAGGCGACGCCCGCGCGGGTCGCGCTATCGGACTCGATCTGCACCGCGCTGCAGCTCGCCGAGCACTGCCAGGACGTGGCCGAGGACTTCGCTGCCGGTCGGGTCTACCTGCCGGCCGAGGATCTCGCACGCTTCGGTGCGACGCCCGCCGAAATCGACCCCCAGGGTGAGGGTCGCCACGGGCGATCGGGCGAGCCCCTGCGCGCCGTGCTCGCCTTCGAGGTGGGGCGGGCTCGCGGCCTGCTCGCCGACGGCGCCCCGCTGGTCGGCCAGCTGCGCGGCCGCGAGCGGCTCGCGGTCGCGGCGTTCGTGGCCGGCGGATACGCCGCGCTCGACGCGATCGAGCGCGCCGGCTACGACGTGCTCGCGGGCCCGCCGCGGGCCTCGCGCGGGCGTCGGCTGCTGGCGCTGGCCGCCGTGCTGATGCGCCGGCGCGGCGGTCGGCCGGCGATCGCGACCGCCGGCCGGTCGTGAGCGGTGGGCGCCGTCGGGTGGCGGCTCCGTGAGCGCCGGCGTCTCCACGAGCGAGGCCTACGACCGCTGCGAGGAGATCACGCGTCGGCAGGCCGCCAACTTCTACTACGGCATCCGCCTGCTCCCGCACCAGCGGCGCCGCGCGATGTGCGCGGCATACGCTTTCGCGCGACGCATCGATGACATCGGCGACGGCGATCTGGATCGCGATCAGAAGCTGCGCCTGCTCGATGAGGCCGCCGCTCGGCTGAGCGAGCTCGAACGAGCCGGCTCGAGCGCTGTGGGCTCCGGCGATGCGGTGCTCGTCGCGCTGGCCGACGCGCACGCCCGCTTCTCGCTGCCGGCCGGCGCGCTCGGCGAGCTGATCGAGGGCGTGCGCATGGACGTCAACGGCGTGAGCTACGAGCGCTTCGAGGACCTGGTGCTGTACTGCCGTCGCGTCGCCGGTGCGATCGGGAGGGTCTGCCTGGCGATCTTCGGCATGCCGGAGCGGCGCGGCGGAGGAGCGGGCGACCAGCTGGCCGAGG
>DATHGU010000413.1:0-2692 GCA_035317495.1 Solirubrobacteraceae bacterium | reverse complement strand
CTGGCCCAAGCGTTCGGCGAGCTCGGACTGCGTATAGCCGCCGTAGTAGGCCAGCTCGATGGCTTCCCGCTGCTCGGGTGGAAGCTTGCGAAGCGCCTCGCGGATCGACTGGCGCTCGCTGAGGAGCTCCAGTTCGTCAGGCGCCTCCGAGTCGGTGGGCTCGCTGTCGGGTTGAAGCGGCTCGGTACGGCGGCGCTCCTCGCGGCGAACCAGGTCGACCGCGCGGCGGTGGACCAGCGTCAGGAGCCACGTGCTCGGCTTCGCGCGCTCGGCTGTGAAGCGCCCCGCCGCTCGCCAGACGCCGAGGAACGCCTCCTGCACGGCGTCCTGGGCGAGCGCGTCGTCACGAAGAATCCGATACGCGAGCCCATAGGCGAGCCGGCCGAAGCGGCGGTAGAGCTCCGAGAGCGCCTGCTCGTCTGCACGGGCGATCAGCGCCAGCACGGCTTCGTCTGACAGGTGCGCGAGCTCCCGCGCGGTCGGCTGCGACCGTCCGCGGCGCCCGCGCAACGGGACTACTCCTCCCCCTTGGCCCTGTCTTGTCATGGCGCTAGGTCGGCTTCACCTTCGCGCTGATCAAGATCTCGCCGGTCGGGGCGGCGACCCCACCAGCCTTCTCGCGCGTGACCGCGACGGTGGCGACCGCCGGCACCGACGTGGCCAGCCGCAGATACGTGCGGCCGGCCCCGCCGGGGAAGAGCCCCGCTGGTTGCACATGCTTACCGGCGATCACCCACGCTTCGTAGGTCTTGCCGGGGCCGGCCGGCTCGAGATTGTCGACCGTCAGGACGGCCTTTCGCGTCGGCGCGACGCAGACCCTCGCGCTCGCGCCTTTGGCGGGAGTCATCGTGCAGTCGGAGAGGATCGCCACGATCGAGTTCTGCGACTTGTTCCGCGAGCGTTGCTTGTCCAGCGAGTTCGAGAGATGAATCGCCCAGATCCCGACCGCGATCGCGGCGGCTGCGGCGACCGCGCCGAAGGCGGCAGACGGAACTGCCCAACGCTGCCGGAGCGGGACGACATTCGGCCGTTCGGCACGCGCCGCGTTCAGGATCCGCCGCTCGAGCTCCTCCGGCGGCTCCAGAGGCTGGATGTCGTAGGCCAGCGCTGCGGCAGTCTCGCGGAACGAGGCGACGTCCTCGCGGCAGCGCTCGCAGCCGGCGAGGTGCGCCTCGTATGCGCGGAGCTCGTCGGCGTCGAGAGCGTCGAGCGCGTATGCAGCTGAAAGCTCGTGTGGGGAACCGTCGTTCATCCGGCGTCGCGTGAGGGATACCACAGGACTGGGAGCCCTTTATTCGCCCGCTGCCGGCATGCGGTTCAGAAGTAGTACGGAGCGAGGCTGAGCGCGCCGAGGGCGTACCAGACGCCGAACGCCAGGCTCACGCAGCCGAGCACCGGGGCGAAACGGGACAGCGACCCGCGCGCGGGCGAGCTTGCGAGCAGCATTCCCCAGCCGGTCGAGATCGCCGCCATCGAGAGCGCTGTGCACAGGGCAAAGAGCCCGAGCGCGATCACGGCGACGCCGCGATCGTGAATCGAAGCGAGGAGCAGCACTCCCACGCCGGCGCTGCCGCCCATCCCATGGACGAGGCCGATTCCGAAGGCCTGCAGAGGCGAACGGGTGCGAAGTCGCCCCTGCCTTCCATGGGAGTGGGCGGGACCATGGTCCTGGTGGAGGTGGAAGAGCCCGCGGCGCCAGCGAACGAGCAGCCAGAGCGCCAGCAGGGCGATCATCACCCCAACACCCGTCTCCGCGGCTGCCTGCACCGGCTCGGGCAGGTAGCTCTTGAAGATCACGATCGGCAGCCCGAACGCGAACAGGCTCGTCGCGTGGCCTGCACCCCACGCGAGCCCGAGGCGGGCGGCAGTGCGGGCAGCCCGGTCGCGGCCGGTGGCGATCAGGGTTGTGACGGCGGCGAGGTGGTCGGGGTCGGTCGCGTGACGAAGCCCCAGCACGATCGCGACCACGACCACCAGCGCCAATGTCGCCCCGTCCGAGAAATGCGCGACCCAGCCGTCCAGCCCGAACACGTCAGCCCACCTTCGGGAGAGCTCGGACGGTCATCGCGAGGCCGGCCGCGAGGATGACGAGGGCGCTGGCCGCGGGAAGAAGCCGGACGAGCCGCCCTTCGAAGCTTGCCCGCTTGAAGATCTGCTTGGCGAAGACGGCGACCAGGCCGATGCCGGTGATGCTGAGCGCGAGCCCGGCGCTGAAGGCAACGATCAGCAGCATCCCGAACGGCACCCGGTGCAGAGAGATCGCGGCGAGCAGGACGGCCAGCGCTGATGGACACGGAAGCAGGCCGCCGGTGATCCCGACCGCGACGAGCGAACGGCGGCTCAGGGCCTCGTCCTCGTGGTGGTGATGGTGATGGCCGTGGGCATGCGCTCGCCGGTGCCGAAAGCGGCTGCGAAAGACTGCTGCGCCGATCGCGATGACGAGAACGCCCGAAACCAGGTTCAGCCACGGGTACAGCTGCTCCGGGACGATGAACTGCGAGAGCGCGAGCGTGACGAGGCCGAGTGCGAAGACGCCGATCGTGTGCGTGGCGGTGACGATCACGCCAAGCGCCGCGGCATGCCACGGCGTTCCGCGCCGGCCGACGAGGTAGGCGGCAACAATCGTCTTCCCGTGACCCGGCGACAGCGCGTGAGCCATCCCCCAGAAGAACGCGGCTCCAAGCGAGGCGAG
>DATHGU010000412.1:0-3138 GCA_035317495.1 Solirubrobacteraceae bacterium | reverse complement strand
CCTCGGCCGGCGCGCCGAGCGCTACGTGCCGCGCCCCTACGGCATCGCCGCCGCGCTGCGCGTCGTGGCGCCCGCGCTCGTGCGCCGCGTGCTCGGCGGCGGCGCCGCCGCGGTGATGACCACGACGACCGGCGCCGACATGGCCGAGCGACGCAACGGCTCCTCGCCGCCCCAGTGATCACAACACAGAGAAGGAGAGCACGATGATCATCACGACCATGAACGACCTTCCCGGGTATGAGATCGACGAGGTGCTCGGCGAGGCCTTCGGGCTGACCGTGCGCGCGCGCAACCTCGGCTCGCAGCTGGGCGCCTCGCTGAAGTCGCTCATCGGCGGCGAGCTCAAGGGCATGACCAAGATGCTCGCCGAAGGCCGCATGCATGCGCAAGAGCGGCTCGTCGAGGAGGCCGCCGCGAAGGGCGCCGACGCGATCATCGCGTTTCGCTTCGACACCTCCGAGCTCGGCACGACGTGGACGGAGATCTGCGCCTACGGCACCGCCGTGCGCGCCCACAAGAGATAGGCCGCGCCCGACGCATAGGCCGCGCCAGGCAAAGGCCGCGCCCCGGCGGAGCGCGTGATCGCCTCTGCCACAATGCGATCGGCCATGCGCCGCAAGACCACCGTGCTCGCGCTCGCCCTCGGCTGCGGGCTGCTCTCCTCCTGCGGGAAGGGCGGCCACGCGCCATCCAGCGGGCATGCGGCCGCCCGCTCCAGCGCTCCGGCGACGAGCGCGGCGCCCACCAGGCAGCGCGCGCTCGCGTTCGCCAGCGCCGTCAACCTGACCTCCGCCGACGTCCCCGGCTTCACGGCCAGCGAGCACCACCAGCGGAGTAACTCGGCGCGCGAACGGCGGCTGGAAAAGCAGATGCTGCGCTGTGCCGGCATCGCCCGGTCGGCACACGGAGTCGCCGAACAGGGCTCCAAGAGCTTCCAGCTCAAACGCGCGATCCTCGACCTGAGCGTCAGCTCGGAAGTCAGCGTCCAGTCGAGCGCCGCGGAGGCGAGCAGGGGACTCGCGGCGATCCGCAGCCCGCATGTGCGCGTGTGCTTCTCGCGCTATCTCTCGAAGATCTTCAGAGGCCAGCGGGTCAGGGGCGCCACGCTCGGGCGGGTGACGATTCAGTCGGGCACCCCGCCCGCGCCGGGCACCAGCGGGGGCTTCGGCTGGCGCGTGACGGCGAGCTTCGAAGTGCGCGGCATCAAGCTCCCGATCTACCTCGACTTCCTCGGCTTCGTCGAGGGGCCGTCCGAGGTCACGCTGCTGAGCTCCGGACTGCTGCGCCCGTTTCCCGCCGCCGTCCAGCAGCACCTCTTTGCGCTGCTGCTCGCCCGGGCAAAGGCGCACCGGCTGTGAGCGAGCAGACCTGGAGCGCCGTCGACCGCTACGTCAGCGAGGCGCTGCTCGAGCCCGACCCCGAGCTGGACGCGGCGCTGCAGGCGAGCGCCGCCGCGGGCCTGCCGCCGATCAGCGTGACGCCCAGCCAGGGCAAGCTGCTGGCGCTGCTGGCGCAATCGATCGGCGCCCGGGCGATCCTCGAGGTCGGCACGCTGGGCGCCTACAGCACGATCTGGCTGGCTCGGGCACTGCCGGCGGGCGGCCGACTGGTGACGCTCGAGGCCAACCCGAGCTACGCCGAGGTCGCATCCTCGAACATCGCGCACGCCGGCCTGAGCGACGTCGTCGAGCTGCGCGTCGGCCCGGCGCTCGAGACCCTCCCCCGGCTGGCCGCCGAGCACGGCGAGCCGTTCGACCTCGTCTTCATCGACGCCGACAAGCAGCACACCCCCGAGTACTTCACGTGGGCGCTGGAGCTCACCCGCCCGGGCAGCCTGATCGTCGCCGACAACGTGATCCGCAACGGCGCCGTGATCGACGCCGACAGCGAGGACCCGGTCGTGCTCGGCTCACGCCGCCTGCACGAGCTGCTCTCCCCGCAGCACTCGGTCGGCGACGGCCCGGTCGAGATCGGCCGACGCGTGAGCGCGACGACGATCCAGACGGTCGGCGCGAAGGGCTATGACGGCTTTACGCTCGCGCTCGTGCTCGACATCGACAGGTAGCGCAGCACGTCTTGAGCGTCGGCCCGCAGGGCGGCCGCGTCCTCGCGCGCCAGGCGCCCGAACGGCTCGAGCTGCACCTCCCCTCCTGCGATTCTCCACGTCGCCGCCGCGCGACCGCGCACCAGCGCAAACGGCCGGAACAGCCCGTTGACCGTTACCAGCGACCGGTTTGCACCGACGATCTCCTCGCGAGAGCCCCAGCCGAGCAGCAGCGGGTCGAACGGCCCCAGCAGGCGCGGCGGCGGCTGCTCGGCCGGCGGCGCACGACCCGCGAGGTCGAGCAGGCCGTCCGCGCGCCTGGTCAGCTCCGAGGCGATCGCGCCCAGCCCCGCGCGAGCGTCGCGCAGGCGCAGGCCGGACCACTTGGCCAGGTCGCGCTCGCCCGCCGGCCCGTGGCCGGCGAGATAACGGCGCGCGAGCTCGGCGAGCGCGCGCCCGCGATCGACGCTCGGCGTCTTCCCGAGCCAGTCGCCGACGAGCACGTAGGCCTGCTCTCGGCCGACCACCGGCCCACGCACGGTCAACCCGCGCAGTGTCGCCAGCATCAGCAGGTGCACGAGCGCCTGGCCCTCGGTGGGCACGCCCGCCGTCGCGATGCGCTCGCGCAGCCGCCCGCGCGCCAGCGGGCCCTCGTCGGCCAGCGAGCGCTCGATCGCACGCACGCCGCGCTCGGCCGCGCTCGGATCGACGCCCTCCTGCGCGAGGCGCCTGGCGTTGGCCGTGACCAGCGGCGGCGTCGTCAACGCGTGCAGCCATGCGTAGTCCTCGCTGCACACCATGTGCAGCGTGCCGCGGTTCAGCCACGTCACCAGCAGCGAGCGCTGCTCGCCGAGCGCCCTGTCGACGTCGGCCGCCGTCAGGCCCGTGCTTCGCGCGCGGATCGCCAAGCGCGCCCCGCGCGCGTCCTGGCCCTGAACGGCCAGCAGCCGCCGCGCGACCGCGGCCGGGTCACGCGCGGGCGCGCCCGCGAGCAGCTGGGCGGTGAGGCGCTCGGCGATCATCGCGCGTCCCCGGTGATAGAGCGGATGATCGCCGGCAAGCCCTACACGAATATCACAGCGGCGGGCCGACGC
>DATHGU010000411.1:0-6855 GCA_035317495.1 Solirubrobacteraceae bacterium | reverse complement strand
CGCGGTGTCGCTGGCGAGCACGCCGGTGTTCGACGAGCTGTGGCAGACCTGTCCGCACACGACGCTGACCGCGTCGGGTCGCGCGGTGGGCTTGCCGGAGGGGCAGATGGGCAACTCGGAGGTCGGCCATCTGAACCTCGGGGCGGGCTCGGTCGTGTTGCAGGATCTCGTGCGGATCGACGAGGCGATCGCAGAGGGCCGGCTGGCCAAGAACGAGATGCTCGCGCGGGCGCTGACGGGCAGCGAGCGCGTGCACCTGCTCGGGCTGGTGTCGGACGGCGGCGTGCACTCGTCGTTGGGTCATCTGCATGCGCTGATCGAGCTGGCACGCGCGCGGGGGGTCCAAGACGTCATCGTGCACGCGTTCACCGACGGGCGCGACACGCTGCCGCACGCCGGAGCGAGCTACCTCGCCGAGCTCGACCGCGCGCCGGGCGTGCGCGTGGGGTCGGTGATCGGCCGCTACTGGGCGATGGATCGCGACCGCCGCTGGGATCGCACGCAGCGTGCATACGACATGCTGATACATGGCCAGGCCCCGCACCACAGCGAGAGCGGCGAGCAGGCAGTCCGCGAGGCTTACGAGCGGGGCGAGACCGACGAGTTCATCGAGCCGACGCTCGTGGGCGAGCCGGCCACGATTGACGCGGCGGACAGCGTGATCGCCTTCAACTTCAGGCCCGACCGGATGCGCCAGCTGACGCGTGCGCTGGCCGAGCCGGACTTCGGCGAGCCGGCCGTCTCCGGCGAGCAGCTTCCCGGCTGGCGCGGGCGCGGTGGGGCGGGGCCGATCGTTCGTTACGCGACGATGACGGAGTACGAGGAGGGCTGGCCATATCCGGTCGCCTTTTCGCCGCGTCGCCCGGCGACGACACTGGCGAACGTCCTCTCGCAGGCAGGTGCATCCCAGCTGCACGTGGCCGAGACGGAGAAGTACCCGCACGTGACGTACTTCTTCAACGGCGGCGAGGAGGCGCGCCTGGAGGGCGAGCGACGCGAGCTGGTCGCCTCGCCGCGCGACGTGCCGACATATGACCACAAGCCCCAGATGAGCGCGCGCGAGGCGGCCCGCGCGTTCGTCGGCGCGTGGCGCGAGGATCGGCCGCGCTTCGCGATCATCAACTTCGCAAATGCCGACATGGTCGGGCACACGGGCGTGATCGAGGCGGCTGTGCGGGCGATCGAGACGGTCGACGAGTGCCTCGGCGAGGTGGTCTCGGCGGTCCACGAGCTGGGCGGGGCGTGCGTGGTCACGGCCGATCACGGCAATGCCGACCAGATGCTCGAGCCGGACGGCAGCCCGAACACCGCTCACTCGCTGAGCCCGGTGCCGCTGATCGTCACGGCGCCGGACGTGACGCTGAGGGCGCAGGGCGGCGTCCTCGCGGATGTCGCCCCGACGCTGCTCGAGCTGCTGGGGATCGAACAGCCGGTCGCGATGACCGGCCATAGCCTCGTGCAGCGGCCATGAGCCGATCCGCTGGGCGGCCCGGCAGCCGCCGTCTGCTGGCGGCGTTCTTCATCGCCTCGGGCGTGAATCATTTCGTCTCGCCGCGCTTCTACCGGGCGATCGTCCCGCCGCGGCTGCAGCACGAGGCCAAGCGGGTCGTGGATGTCAGCGGCGTGGCGGAGATCGCGGGAGGCCTGGGCGTCCTGCTGGCGGCCACGCGACGCCCGGCCGGCGTCGGCCTGATCGCGCTGCTGGCGGCGGTGTTCCCGGCGAACCTCTACATGGCGCGCGTGCCGGAGCGCTTTCGCCGCATCCCGCCATGGGCGCTCTATGCGCGCCTGCCCCTGCAACCGCTGATGATGTGGTGGGCGTGGCGGGCCACGCAACGCTGAGGATCCGCGCCCGCGGGCGGTCTTTCGACGCTGCTATGTTCGTCTTAGAAGGCTTTGGGTTTCAGACCATCATGCCGACCGCAACCGCCGTCAAGATTCCCCCCGGGGAGCAAGAGACCCTCACTGCCGGGGAGCTACGCGCTTGGCGAGGCTTGTTGCGAGCGCACGCGTGCCTGGCCAAGCGCCTGGACGCCGCGCTCGAGCACGCGCACCGGCTGCCGCTGAGTTCCTACGAGGTCCTGCATCACCTGGAGGACTCGAGCGGCGGGCGTATGCGGATGTGCGATCTGGCTGAGCAGGCACAGCTCTCGCGCAGCGGACTGACCCGGCTCGTCGATCGCCTGGAGCGGGAGGAGCTGCTCGAGCGGTGCTCGTGCGAACAGGACGCGCGAGGGTCGTTCGCCTGCCTGACGGACGGTGGGCGGGAGCGTCTGGAGGAAGCGCGCGTCACGCACCTGGCGGTCGTGCGCGAGCACTTCTTCTCGCGCTTCTCGGAGGACGAGCTGAGCGTGCTTGGGGACATGTGCCAGCGCATCGCGCCGTGCAACGGCGGCGACGCGGCCGGTGCCCCGACGGCCGCGAGCTTCTAGACCCCGATCCAGCAGCGGCTCAAGCGGGCGGCTCCTGGCCCTCTTGCCCGGCCGACGCGGGGGTCGGCGGCGAGGGCTCTCTCGCATCGCCCGACGATGACCTGCGCCGACGCGTGCGGCGGTGCATGAACAGCGCGCTGGCGACGGCCACCAGCGCCGCCACCAGCCCATAGATGCCGAACGTTTCAATCGCGTTGCCGGCCGAGTTCCCGAGGAAGTACGCGATCAGGCCGATCGCAACCGCCCAGGAGATCCCGCCGAGCGCGTTCCACAAGACGAACGAGCGCCAGTGCATCCGCGTGGCGCCTGCGAGCCACGACGCCCATACGCGCAGACCGAGCAGGAAGCGCCCGAAGTACACCGCCTTGGAGCCGTGACGTTCGAAGAAGGGCTCGCCCGTGCGCAGGACCTCCAGCCGCTGGCGATGAAAGCGTCCCGGCCGCTCGAGCAGCCAGCGTCCTCCCTTGCGCCCGATCAAGTAGCCGATGTTGTCACCCACGATCGCGCCGGCCGCGGCGAGCACGATCACGAGCTCGATGCTGAGCTTGCCGCGACTGGCGAGCACGGCCGCGGTGATCAGCGCGGTCTCGCCGGGGATCGGCACTCCGCTGGACTCTCCCATGACCAGCAGGAACAGGAGCGGGTAGCCGGCCACCTGCACGAGGTGGTCGACGTTGAGCAGGGCTGCGAGCATCGACGGTCTCTAGCATGCCGCAGTCGGCGATGACGTCCGGGCGGCCCGGCGGGCAGCGGCTATTTCGTGTTTTCGGCGACGAGCTGTTCGAGCGCCGAGGATGCCTGCTTGACGTCCGAGTAGACGACGTTTCGCAGCACGACCTTCGTCGTTGCCGGTGCGGTGACGATCAGCACGGCGACGATCACCACGACGAGCGCCAGCAGCCCGAGCAGCGACATCAGCAGGCGGCTGCCCCGCCGGCGGGAAGAGCGGGCAGGGGCGCTGTCGGCAGCCGAGCGCGCCGCTGACTGGCGGGGTGGGCCGGAGCGGGGACGGCGCGGCGTCACGGCGCTCGCGGCCGTACCTTGCGCGGGCCCGCGACCGGCCGAGCGGTGCCCGCCGGTGAGCACGCTGGTGGCCTCTGTGGCAGGCGTGCGAGCCCCGGCCGTGCGCTCGCCTGGAGCGATGCCGTGCGCGCCATCGCTCAGCGCACGCCCCATCTCGCGGGCTGTCTGGTAGCGCTCCTGCGGATCGAGCGCGAGCGCGATCGCGACGGCCTCGGCAAGCGCCGGGGTGACGGCGGCGACGAGCGTATCGAGCATCGGCGGCGACTCCTGCTGCTGCTTGAGCGCCAGCTCGGTGAGCGACGTCGCCTCATACGGCAGGCGACCGGAGATCAGCTGGTAGGTGACGACCCCGAGCGCGTAGAGGTCCGCGCGCGGACCGGCCTCCTCGCCGCGCGCCTGCTCCGGGGCGAGGTAGGCGGCGGTGCCCAGCACCGAGCCGACCTGCGTGATGCTCGATTGCTCGGTGGCCTTGGCTATGCCGAAGTCGGCCAGCTTCACGTCGCCTTCGCGGGCGCGCAGCAGATTGCCCGGCTTGACGTCGCGATGGACGACACCGTGGCGATGCGCGTAGTGCAGCCCCTCGCAGGCCTGGTCGATGATCGAGATCGACTCGTCCACCTCCAGCCAGCCGTCGTCGCGCAGGATCTCGGCGCACGACTGACCCTCGATGTACTCCATCACGATGAAGTACTGGCCGGTGCTGTCGTCCTGGCCGGAGTCGAACACCTGCACGATGTTCGGGTGCACCAGTCGCGCGGCCGCCTGCGCCTCGCGCTGGAAGCGCGAGACGAACGTCGGATCGTCGGCGAGATGCTCGGCGAGCAGCTTCACCGCGACCTGTCGCTCGAGGCGCTCATCGAGCGCGAGATGGACCGTGGACATCCCGCCGAAGCCGAGTCGACCCTCGAGGCGATAGCGACCGGCGATCTCGGCGGCGCTCATTTTCCGGTTTCCGGGCTGCCGGCGCCCCCGCCGAGCCCCGTGCCGCCGTCGTGTCCTTTGCCTCCGCCTTCGCCTTTGCCGAGGCCGGGGCTTTCTTCTTCGCCTTCGGTCCCGGGCGCGGGCGTGCCGCCACCGGGACCGGACGTCGTCGGCGTGGTCGTCGGCGTCGTCTGCGTGCTGGTCGTCTGGGTTTCGGTCGGTGTCGTCGTCGTATCGGTGGTGCTGGTGGTCGGCGCGCTCGTCGTCGTGGTCGCCTGTGGGTGTGGCTGGGCGCACAGCGAGAGCGACCGCGTGCGCAGGTTCGCGATGCCCTGGCGCAGCGTGTCGCGCAGGCCCGAGTCGGTCGAGGAGGGAAGCGCGGCGAAGTCCTGTTCGGTTTTCAGCAGCGCGCTTTCCGTCGCCGCGCAGCTGCCGCCGCCGTTTTCGGCGGCTTGCGCGACCGCGCGGAAGTCGCCTTTCAGCGGTCCGGCGTCGGCGATCGGGATCAGGCCCTTGCCCGAGCTCGAGCACGAGATGAGCACTGCGGCGAGCGCGCCAAGCAGGGCGGCCAGCAGTGCGCGTGGCAGCGGGTGGCGAATCGCGCCAGGGCTGCGCGGTCCGATCGGCGGACTGGAGGGGGGCATCGTCACTGACCGTACTCCAGGCGCTCGGCGAGCGAGTCCGGCAGGCGCGCCGCGCGGATCGCGGCGGCGGCGCCCGCGATGTCGTAGTCGGTGCGCTCGAAGGAGGCGCTCTCCTCGTCGAGATCGAGCAGCAGCCAGGACGCGCGCGGGTCACCGTCGCGAGGCTGGCCGACGCTGCCGGGATTCAACAGCCACTCGCCCGAGCCGAGATCGAGTCGTGTGCCCTCGCGACGCGGCTCGCCGGTTGCCAGCTGGCCCTCGTGGCGGACGAACGACAGTGCCACGTGCGAGTGACCCACCAGGCATACGCGGTGCGGCTGGCGGTCGAGGCACAGCTCGGCGAGCAGCGCCGAGAGCACGTACTCCCAGACGGGGTCGCGCGGGCTCGCGTGATACAGGCCCACCGCGTCCTCCTCGCCTTGCGGGCGCAGGCCGGCGAGGAACTCGAGGTTCTGCGTCGCGATCACCTCGCGGGTCCACTGCGCCGCGAGGCTCGCGCCGCGCGAGAACTCGTCGAGTGGAATCTCGCCGGTCACGGCGAGGTCGTGGTTGCCGGCCAGGCAGACGGCGGCGTGCTCGCGGGCCAGCTCGACGCACGCGTCGGGGTCGGCGCCATAGCCGACCAGGTCGCCCAGGCACCACAACTCGGCGGCGTCGCTGGCCGCGACGGCCTCGAGTGTCGCCTCGAACGCTTGCCGGTTGGCGTGGATGTCGGAGATGACCGCGACCTTCATTGTGTCGCTGTTGGCGGCCCGCGCGGTCCTACTCCTCCTCAGGCCCGGCCTCCGTCCCGCCGTACTCAGGCAGGTTCTTGATGCCCTCGCGGGTGCGCCACTTCGAGTAGTTGTCCTCCATCGCGTCGATCAGCTCGCGCATGAAGCGCGGCGACAGGTTGACGCGGGAGACCACCACGCCGGGAACCTCCTCCGCCTCGACCTCGTGATCGACGCGAGCGAAGGTGACGGTGAACTCGTAGTCGGAGTGGCTGACGTTGGCGAAGTTCGCGTACACGCCCCCCATGATCTCGGGGGAGAGATGGATGTTTATGTGGCGCTCGGCGCCTGAGTCTTGGTCGTTCACATAGCTAGTATCGCAAGCGCCGAGCGGGAATCCATGACAGAGCCCTCCTCCAGCGATCAGCACGCCCCTCCCGGGCCCCCGACGACCGGCGATCGGCCGTCGCTGGAAGGCTTGAGGGCCGCGCTGATGGAGGCCGCGATGGAGCTCGCCGGGGGACCCTCGGGGGGCGGCGGTGAGGCGCTTGCGGGAGGCGGCCGCGGCGGGATCACGCTCGAGCGCCCGCCGCAGGCGCGGTTCGGCGACTACTCCACGAACGCCGCGCTGCTGTTGGCGCCGCGGCTGGGCGCCTCCCCGCGCGAGGTCGCCGAGCGGCTCGGAGGCGAGCTGCGGCAAAGCCTCGGGCCGCGCCTTGCGCGCTTCGAGGTCGCGGGGCCGGGCTTTCTCAACCTGTTCCTCGACGACGGCTGGCTGCTCGACGCGCTCGCGGAGGCGCTGGCCGAGGGCGAGGCGTTCGGCGCGGGGGCTGCCGAGCGGCCAGAGCGCGTGATGGTGGAATTCGTCTCGGCCAACCCCACCGGACCGATGCACGTCGGACATGCACGCAATGCGGCCTACGGCGACGCGCTCGCGCGCATGCTCGAGTTCAGCGGCCAACGCGTGGCACGCGAGTTCTACGTCAACGACGCCGGTTCGCAGGTGCGCACGTTCGGCGAGTCGATCCAGGCACTCGCGCGCGGAGAGCAGCCGGCCGAGGACGGCTATCAGGGCGATTACATCGCCGATCTGGCAGCGCAGCTGAAGGACGCCGCGACGAG
>DATHGU010000410.1:0-8498 GCA_035317495.1 Solirubrobacteraceae bacterium | reverse complement strand
TCCAGGCACGAGAAAACCCCGCGTTAGCAGGGCTTCCTCAGACGCGCCCGGCGTGATTCGAACACGCGACCTCTCGCTCCGGAGGATCACGAACGAAGCGCAAGAAAAGGCCGCATTTGCAGGGATAACCGGGTCTGAGCGCTCCGGCGGCGCGTGCGGGGTTAGGCGGGGATTTGCAGGCGTTGTGCGGGGGGTTCCGGGTCTGGGACCTTTTCACCCGGGTGCAGCCTGCAAGCCGCATTTCAGTCGTCTGAGCCCCTGTCTACGGTGTCCACATGCCCGAGCCCACCGTCACCGTAAGCACGCGCCTGCCGAAGAACATCGCCGATGGCTTCGCGGCCATCGCCGCGCACGACGGGCGCACGCCTAGCGGCCTCCTGCGCCGCCTGGTCCACGAGTTCATTCTCACGGGCAGCAGACTGCCCCAGAACGGAAACGAGCGCGCCCCTGGTGAGGAAGACGCGCTCGTCGCCGGATCGACCGCACCGAGCAGGGGCGCAGCAGATGCATAACGCTAGCCAATCGGGCGGTCGGGACCCCTTCGCTCTGCTCGAAAGCCCGGGAACCGAGGCCACCACCGCACCGCTCCGGCTGCGCCAACGGGGGCGGGGTGGCGCTGGCCGTCCGCGTGCTCGCCGGGCCAGCCGCGCCGCGCCCGGCGACAGCGACAGCGACGGTGAATCTGAGCCGCCCCGAGCCGGGCGGCTAGCGACACACGGGGCGGCACGATGAGTGCCGCCGCCGCTGAGCACCTGCTCGACGCGATCGCCGGAGAGGAAGACGAGGGCGGGCTGATCGAGGTCCGCCCCGAGGGCGGCCGCAGCAAGTGGATCCCCGCGCACGACCCCGAGCGCGCGGCCGCCACCGCGATCCGGGTCTCGCGCTCGCGCGAAGCGTGGATCGGCATGGCCGTGCGGCGTCGGTTCATCTCGCCCAAGACCGGCCAGCAGTTCGGCGGCAGCTCCGCGATCGAACGCGCATGGGTCCTCAGCGCCGACCTGGACAGCGACGACGCGCTCGACGCGCTGGACCGCTTCGAGCCCTCGCCGTCATTCGTCCTCACGTCGGGCAGCCTCACCGACACGGGCCGCTCGAGGCTGCACGCACATTGGGCGCTCTCCCGTGCGGTGCCGCGCTCACACCTGGCCGCCTACAAGCTGCGCCTAGCGCTCGCGCTCGGCTCCGACCAAGCAGTCAAGGACGTCGCCCGCGTCATGCGCGCGCCGGGGATGCGCAACCACAAGCACCGGCCGCCGACCGAATGCGTGAGCGTCACGGACCACCCCGAGCGGCTGTACCTCCCTGCGCAGGTTCTCGCCAACTGCCCCGAGCCCAAGCCCGCGAACAAGGCAGGCGGGCGACGCCGCGAAGTAGCCGAGACGGCGCGCTCGTACGGCGAGTTCAAGCAGGCGCAGGAGCGCATCCCTCCGAGGGAGTACGTCGAACAGTTGGCGGGCGTCGAGGTGAACGAGCGCGGCAAGGCACAGTGCCCATTCCACGACGACAGCACGCCCTCGCTTCACTGTTACCCGAGCCCGGAGGAAGGCTTTTACTGCTTCGGGTGTCGCCGCGGCGGCGACATCTACACGTTCGCCGCCCTGCTGCGCGGCATCCCGCAGTCCGAGCTGTACGGCGACACGTTCGATCGCGTCTGGGCTCAGGTGCGGGAGTTCTTCGGCATGAAGGTCGCGGTGCTCAAGTGAACCCGCGCAGCCCGTCGAGCTACACGGACCTGGCCTACTCGCAGCAGCTCGCGGCCGACTACGAGGGCGAGCTGATCTTCGTGCCCCGTCACGGTTGGCACGCCTGGGACGGCGAGCTTTGGATGCTGAATCCTGACGCGGCCATGCGGGCCGCCAAGTCGCTCGCGGAGCGCCGCCTGCAAGCAGCGCTCGACACCCACACCCACTACGACACACCGGTCAAGCTGGCGATCGGTCGCTGCTCCGCAGCGCGCATCCGCGCGTCGCTGAAGCTGGCCGAGACGGACGAGCGGCTAACCATGTCGTACGCGCAACTCCAAGCGCATCCCGGCCCGGAGCCCGTATGAGCGCCGCGCCGTTTGTCGAGCACGTCGCCAAGGCCGAGCACAACGGCGCGGGCGAGGCGCCGGTTCCGTTCGAGACGTACAGCGTTGACGACCTCACGCGGCTGCCGCCGCCGTCCTGGCTGATCCCCGACTACATCGTCGGGCGCGCCAACAACATGCTCTACGGAGCCGCCGGCGCCCTCAAGAGCTTCCTTGCGCTGTCGTGGTCGCTCAGCATCGCCAGCGGCCTGCCGTGGGGCGGGCGACCCGTCACGCAGGGCGCCGTGCTGTACATCGCGAGCGAGGGATTCAGCGGCCTGCTGCGCCGCGTCGATGGCTGGTGCGAGGCGACCGGGCAGCAGCGCCCCGACGCGATCCGCTTCCTGCCCGAGATCGTCAACTTTCTCGACCCGCACGACAGCGCCAGGGCGCACGCGACGCTGGCCGGGATGGACCCGCCGCCCGTACTGGTGGTCGTGGACACGCTCGCTCGCGCGGCACCCGGAGCCGACGAGAACAGCGCGAAGGACATGGGCAAGCTGGTCGCGGAGATCGACCGGGTGCGCGCGCCCATCGGAGCCGCCAGCCTCGCGATCCACCACGTCGGAGTGCAGGGCGACCGCGAGCGCGGCAGCTCCTCGCTTCGCGGCGCGGCCGACGCGATGCACCTGCTCAAGCGCGACGGCGCGGGCCTGCGGTTGCAGTGCACGAAGATGAAGGACGCGGAGCCCGTGGGCCCGCTCTCGCTGCGCGCCGTCGTCGCCCGCGACAGCCTCGCGATCGAGGTCGGAGCGGCTGATAGCAATCTGGGACCCAACGAGCGGGCGATCCTCGAATCACTATCACTGGTGCACGGCGGCGATGAGACCTCGACCACGCGCCTGCTTGAGACGTGCGGGCTGTCCAACGCGACGTACTACCGAGCCCGAACGCTCCTACTGGACGGGGGATACATCGATGAGCAGATCGAGGGACGGCGGCACTTCAACTACCTGACCGAGCGCGGCAAGCAGGCATTGCTATCAACCACTACCAATAGCTCTCACGGGACCCGTCCAATAGCTATCACCGACCCTGGCACCCTAGGGCCAGACGGTGAGAGTAGACCTGGCAGCGAGAGTCAGGAGTCGCTGCTGTGAGCGCCGCGATCGACAGCTCCGCGCGTTCGGCGGTGGTCGCCCAAACATCGGTCGAGCCGATGCTGACGGTCGATGAGATGGCTCGCGTGCTCAAGGTCAAGCCTCGCTTCGTCCGAGAGCGCTGGCGGGCGCTCGGCGGCTACAGGCTGCCGTCCAGCGACGGGCCGCGCAAGCCGAGCGACAAGGGCGGCGAGCGCCTGCGCTTCGTCCTCTCCGAGACGCTGGCGCGTCTGGACGCTCGCCAGGCAAGCGAGCGGTCGGAGGACCCCACAACCCCAGCGCCAGTGCCGAGAAGGGCACCGCGACGGCGCGCGAGTAAAGGTCCCAGCGCCGACCTGCTCCCAATACGCCCGCCGATCGGGGCCGACCATGCCTAGCCCCGGCAGCGGGATCGCCAACGTGCAGCCGCCGCCCGCCGCGGCCGAGCCTGGCAACACGCGGGCGATGACGCACGGCGCGCAGTCGCAGCTCGTTGAGCCGCTGGCCGCCGCGATCGAGCGCGAGACGTGGGACAGCAACCCTCACCTCGACCGGCAGCGCCACGGAGGCCCCGGGGGGGGTGTTTGCCGTTACGCCCGAGCACGCGCGCGGGTGAGCCTCGTCTACGCGTGGCTTGATTCAAGATCGGATTTCGATTCGGGCGCCGATGAGGTGTTCAGCGACCGCGAGAAGGGCGAGACGTGGGCGGTCTTCGAGCGCTTGGAGAAATGGGAGCGCCAGTGCGACGCCGCGGAGGCTCACCTGGCCATCGCACCGCTGACGCGAGCGCGCCTGGGGATGCTGACCGCGGAAGCGTTCGACCTCGCGAAGCACTGGCAGGAGGAGGGGCAGCCCGATGCCTGACCTGCAGTCGATGCGCGACGACCTGGCGACCTTCGCGACGGAGGTTGGCTGCCCGCTTGAGGCGTTCCAAGCGCGTGCCCTGGCGCTCCGCAAGCGCACAAGCGCCGTCGTCGCGCCTCGCCAGTCGGGCAAGAGCCGGAGTCTCGCCGTGCTCGCGCTGCATCGCGCGTACGGAGAGGCCGGACATCGCGTGCTCATCGTCTCGGCGGGCGAGGAGGCGTCGCGCCGCCTGCTCAGCGAAGTGCGGCGCATCGCGCAGGGCTCGCCGCTGCTGCGCGGCAGCGTCACCGATGAGATGGCCGGTCTGCTGACCCTCTCCAACGGCTCGGAGATCCGCAGCGTGCCCGCGAGCGAGCGCCAGATCCGCGGTTGGAGCGTCGGGACGCTGCTGGTCGATGAGTGCGCCCTGGTGAGCGATGACCTGCTGCTCGGAGCCGCCTACCCGACGACCGCCGCTCGGCCGGACGCGAAGATCATGCTGGCGTCGAGCGCGACGACCGCCGGGGGATCGTTCTACGACCACGTAAAGCTCGCGGAGGCCGGGAGCGAGCACGTGGAGGCGTTCCGGTGGTCGCTGACGGAATGCCCGTGGATCAGCCCGAGCGCCATCTCGGCCGCGCGCGAGTCGATGAGCGAGCTGCGCTTCTCCGCTGAGTACGAAGGCGTGTTTGCCGGGTCCAGCGATTCGATGTTCCCCCGCCACGTGCTCGACCGGGCGACCGTCGATTACCTGCCCGATCAGTTGGACGCGATGCCCGGCCCGGCGCGCGTGTTCGGCGGCGTCGATTGGGGGCTCACAACGGATCGCTCGGCGCTGGTGGCGATCGCGCGCCTGGCGGTCGCTGACGGGCGCCGCGTGTTCGCGGTGCGCTGCGCGCATCGCTGGCCGGAAGCGCACCTCCTGCACAACGTCGTCCACGACATCGCCAGCTCTCCGGGGCACTTCGACAAGCTCTGCGCGGAGGCGAACGGCGTCGGCGGCCCGTGCTGCCAGCAGTTGTTCCAAGCGATCAGCGAGCGGTCCTACGACGCCGGCGGCGGCGCGACGCCTTCGCGCGTCGTGGCGATCGAGGAGCACGGTTGGGACCCGACGCGCGAAGAACCGAGGATTCAGCGTCGGCGGCCCGAGCGAAGCGCATCGTTCGTCTGCGAGAAGCTGCCCGTGCACACCACCGCGGCGCTCAAGGCCGCGAGCTACAGCAGCATGCGCATGCTGCTTGATCGTGGCGCCCTGGTGCTCCCGGCGTCCTGCGAGGACCTGACGCGTGAGCTGTTGATGTTGCGCGTGGACCTCAACCCGAGCGGCACCGAGCGGATCGAGGCCGTGAGCGGCGCGCACGATGATCTTCCCGACGCGATGATGCTCGCGCTGGTGCCGTACCGACGTCGGGCGGGCGGCGACTGGCAGTCGTTCGTCGCCAACCTCGCCAACCCGGCGTCCCAGCTTCCCGAGCCGATGATCCCGAGTGCCGTCTGGGCGCAGGATCACGTGCCCGGGCCGGACGGCATGCAGGTACCTCGCCGCCCGGCGTGGGTGAGTCCGTGCGGCGATCAGGTGAGTACGCCCGCCGGGCTCGACCTCACAGACCCCGCGATGCGTGACGTGCGAGAGCGCGTGCGCGTCGCTTACCAACAAGGAGATGATGAACATGCCTGACCTGACGATCGAGGAGCTGCGCGAGGAGCTGGGCCGCGAGCGCGCGGAGCAGGAGGCGCGCCATCAGGCGCTGTTGGATCAACTGAGCCGGGAGAGCAACCCGCCTAGTGCCGTTCAGCAGGAAAAAGAGAATCGCCGCCTCATGTCAGACGGCTACGCGGCGGCAGCGGCCGAGCGTGAGGGAGACGGCGAGGACGAAGGCGACGGCGAGAGCGACGGTGCGGCATGAGCGCGACCGCGGTGGAGACTTCTGCGCTCGTCGAGCTTGAGCGGCTGCAGGGCCTGGTGGGCGCGCAGCGTGAGCGCGTCCGCGAGCTCGAGCGCGCGTCGCAGGAGGCTGCGCGTCGCGTCGCCCGCGCGCGCGGTGCGCTGGAGGACCTCTACCTGCGCCGCGAGATGGACGAGGCCCAGGACCTGCCCGTCGGCCCCGACGCGGAGGAGCAGGAGCTGATCGAGGAGCTGCGCGAGGCCGAAGGCGGGTTGAGCGTCAGGCCGGTGGTTTACCCGCAGGGGGATCTCGCGCCGGAGATCGGGCTGGACGCCGTGAACCCGATGGTCGAGGCGAGGTTGAAGGGCGCGCGGATGCTGTTGCAGGAGCGCGAGAGCGAGCTGGGCGCGTTCGTCGTCGCGCACGTGGGCGACCTGGCCGTCGAGCGGGCTCCTCGCGCCCGGCAGGTGGTCGAGCAGGTGCAGGAGGCTCTGCGGGTCGCCGCGGCCGCCGCGGCGCTCTGGCAGGGCGAGCACACGTGGTGGGCGGGCGTGCTGAAACTCACGGTAGGCGAGGGCGAAAACGCCCAGGTCGACCTGCCTGAGAACCCGCTCACTGGCTTGAGCACCGGCGTGAGGGTGTCGCCGCCGCTGCCTGAACACCTGATCGAGCAGGACGAGGACCGATGATCGTTGCGGCGGCGTGCGCGGCGTCTCGCGAGCTATGCCATGGCGCGGGTGGCGTCTATCTGGCAGCGCCCCCGGCGAGACGCCGCGCAGGCCGTCGCCCGGCACGACGATGGCCCAACGGGCGGCTCTCCGGTCGTTACCTCCTCTGGCCGGAGGGCCGCCCCGACGTCGCCGCAACGCAGCACCCCAACCCAACACGAAAGGAAGTGCACGATGGCTGTAGACCGAGGCATTCCAACCCCCGAACCCACGGGCAGCCCGCGAGGCTCCGGCGTCGGCCGGTTGAAGGACACGGTGCGGCCGTCCGGCAAGGCGCAGCCGAACGCGATCCCGGCGGCCGATGAGGCGGTCATCAAGGGCATGGAGCAGGCCGGGCAGGAAGGCGTGCAGGCGGGCGCCGTAGGCGAAGCGCCGAAGCACCCGCCGGGCTCGCAGCGCGACAACCTGCCGCCCGAGGTGCGCAACCTGATCGCGGACAGCAGCATCAACGTGCCGTGATGGACGCCCACCTGGCGGCTGTGCGACGGCTAGTCGATGAGCAGGCTGGGGACGATGGCCTGTGGTTCGTCGCGCAGACCGCCAGCGAGGCGTATCTGCAGCAAGAGCTTCGCCGGTTGCACGCGGCGATCGAGGCAGTGCGGTGACTAAGCGGCGCTCTGGGCGCTCTCGCGCCCGCCGTCGATCAGCCGCAAGCGAGGGCGGTCCGTCGCCCGCTCTCGCTCGACGGCGGCCAGCTCGCGCTCCAGCTCTTGGTCGGCGTCGGCAAGCTCGCGCGTCGCTCGCTGGAGGCGCCGCCACGCGCTTTCCTGACGAGGGGTCACGCCGTCAGCGTACGCTCGCGCGCCCGTGCTTTCCACCATCGTTTCTAGCGAGCGGGACGTACCGCGCACGACGTATGGCACGCCTTCCCGCCGTGTCTCTGGTACGGTATCCAGCATGACTACCGACGAAGCACCTCAACAGCGGAAGGTCCGCGAGAACCGACTCCGCGAAGCGGCCAAGCGGCAGGGGCTCGAACTACGCAAGTCGCGCCAGCGCGACCCGCGTGGGACCGAGTTCGGCATGTACTACCTGCTGGACCCGATCAAGAATCAGCACCGCGAAAGCACACGCGACCTCGACCGGATCGAGGCGCTGCTGCAGGGAGAGGAGGAGTGATGGGCCGACCACTGACAGGCAACGTGCGCGCGAAGATGACGGAGCGCGGCCAGGTGTTCTCGCTGCGCTTCACCGTCAACGGCGAGCGCCAGCATGAGACGCTGCCGCTCGGCACCACGCGCGAGCAGGCAGACGAGCAGTTGGGCTATCGACTGGGCGACGTCGCGCGTGGTATCTGGCAGCCGCCCAAGCCGCCGCCCGTGATCGAGCTGCCGACCGATCCGACGTTCCATGTGTTCGCCACGGAGCTGTTCGACGCGCTGTCGCCGGAATGGCAGCCGAGCACGCGCGCGGCCTATCGCTCGGAGCTGGTCAACCACCTGCTCCCGTTCTTCGCGCAGATGCGCCTCTCGCAGCTCGACGGCAACATCGACGCGGTGGACCGCTACCGCCAGAGCAAGCTGGTGGAGGCTCAGCGGATCGAAGCGGCGGCCGCCGCGGGCAAGCCGCTGACGTACAAATGCGCGACGAAGAACGGCCACGAATACACCCGCCGGTACGTCGCGCTCAAGCCGTCCACGATCAACAAAACGATCACGCGCCTGGGGCAGATCCTGGAGGTGGCGCTAGAACGCAAGCTGATCGGCCACAACCCCGCGCTCGGAAAGAAGCGCAAAGTGAAGGCGCCGAAGCCGGAGCGCACCTACCTCGATCGCGCCGAGCAGATCGTCTCCCTGCTCGACGCCGCCACGCGGCTCGATGAGGCGGCGAAGCTCGGCGGCCGGACGTCGCGCAAAGCGATGATGGCGACCCTGGTGTTCGGCGGGATGCGCAG
>DATHGU010000409.1:0-7253 GCA_035317495.1 Solirubrobacteraceae bacterium | reverse complement strand
GCGTACCCACCGGTGAGGGCGAACCACCGAGTGGGACGCCTTGAACAACCCTAGGCGCGTCACTACGCTGCATCCCTGCTATGGGCAACCGTAAAGCGACTTGGAGCTTCGCACGCGCCTCGCTCGCCACGCTCGCCGGATTGCTCGCGCTGCTCGCCGCCGGCTGCGGATCGAGCGCCCACGCGCCGGCGGGTCTCAGCATCTCGGGCCCGGGGTTGCAGACAAGCATGCCCGCGTCGGGACTGAGCAAAGCGCCGTGGCAGCCGGAATACGCGCATCTCGCGGAGCGCTTGAAGCTGATCGGGATTCCTCCTGGCGGCCAGGAAAAGTTCCACATCCACGCGATGCTGCACATCTATGTCAACGGCCTGCTGACCCCGCTGCCGGCGAACATCGGCATCGATTCCGCGAAGGGGATCGAGTCGAGCATGCACACGCACGACGGCTCGGGCATCATCCACATGGAGGCGCCACACCCCTTCAACTACACGCTGGGGGACTTCTTCTCCGTGTGGGGTGTGAAGCTCGGCCCCGCGCAGCTGGGTGGGCTGACGGGATACGGCGGCGATCACCTTCACTTCTTCCTAAACGGCAAGCCCCTGAGCAACCCAGCGGCGCTCGTGCTTCACAAAGACGACAGCGTTGTCATCGGCTACGGGCCACCCAACGGCTATCCACACAACCCGAGCAAGTTCCTGCTCAGCGAGGTCGACAAAGGCGAAGGCGGCCTTGGCTGCGGCGCCACCAAGAAGGGACACAAGGCCAAAAGCTGCCTCTCGCCCAAATCGGGCACCACGAGCCGCCCCTGAGCCCAACGGAAGCTTGATACTCGCACACGCCACTGCTGGTGAGCGTGTCCGGCGCGTGTTGTCTCGGCTACTGAACGCCCGCCTCGACCATCGTGCGCGCCGGAGCCGAGCATCGCTCCACGTTGACGCGAACACCGTGCTTGGGCGCAAGCGTGATCCCGCGCAGCACGACCGGGTCGGGCTGATCGCGCAGCGCCCGAAGCTCGACGGCCGGAACCGCCACGCGCAGCACCTCCGCCATCTCGGCGTGGGCGAGCGCCGCGCCGATGCAGCGCCGGATACCGCCGCCGAAGGGCAGCCACGAGTAGGACTCGGCGCCCTCATCGACGAAGCGCTCGGGCCGGAACTCGCGCGCGCGCGGATATAGATCCTCGCGCATGTGCACGAGCGCAATCGCGGGGTACACCTTCACCCCGGCCGGAAGCTCCCAGCCCGCGATCGTACGCGGCACGGTCAAGGTCCGCTCGGCGGCGTCGATCACCGGGCGCAGTCGCAGCGTCTCTTTGACCACCGCGTCGAGGTAGGCGTCATCCTCTCCGCGCTCGAGCTCCTCGCGCAGACGCGCGAGCACAGGGGGGTTGCGCAACAGCAGCTCGAAGGCGAAGGCGAGACCGGTCGCGGTCGTCTCGTGCCCGGCTCCGAGCATCGTGAACAGCTCATCGCGCAGCTCGGCGTCGGTCATCGCCTGCCCCTGCTCATCGCGCGCGCGCAGCAGCAGCGAGAGCACGTCCGAGCGCTCCTCGAGGTCGGGCTCGTTGCGACGTCGCTGGATTTCCTCGTACAACAGGGCATCGGCCGCCCGCAGGCGCCGGGCAAAGCGACCGCCGGGGCTGAGTGGCCCGAGGTCGGCACGTGCGGCGGGCG
The DNA here is from genome assembly GCA_035317495.1 of Solirubrobacteraceae bacterium. GTDB lineage: Bacteria > Actinomycetota > Thermoleophilia > Solirubrobacterales > Solirubrobacteraceae > Palsa-744. The sequence continues at coordinate 5,580 of DATHGU010000409.1, read as the reverse complement.
CCAGCATGAAGATCGGGCTGCTGTCGATCACGGCAACCAGCCTCTCGCGCAGACGCTCGACGCGCTCAGGTTGCGTGACGCCGAACACCGCTCGACAGATCACCTCGAAGGTGAGGGCGCGCATGCGCTCGCGGAGAACCAGCTGTGTGCCCGGGCGCCAGCTCGCGATCTCGCGCTCGGCCACGTCGCGGATGACCTCGCGGAACGCGGCGACCCGCGAGCCCTGAAACGGCGGAAGAAGGAGCTTTCGCTGGCGCAGGTGCTCGGGGCCGTCGAGGACCAGAACCGAGTGCGGACCGAGCACCGGCTGCATGAAAGAGTTTGCCTCACCGGCGCGCAGGTCGGACTGGTCGCCCGTGAACAGTTCCTTGATCGCGTCGGGATCGACGACGTAGACGCCGGTGCCGAAGCCTGTCATGCGCACCGTGATCAGGTCGCCATAGCGCGCGTGCCACCGGCGCAGCACCTCGAGCGGCCTGCGGCCGAAGCGCACGATGTTAAGAAGGCCCGGGGTTCGCGGGCCAGGCGGAAGCGCCATCGGGCCAGTCTATAGCTGCGCGGGCGATCTAACCTGTGATCATGCAAGCCGCTATCTATGACTCGGCAGTGCTCGCGGATCGGGTGACGGCGTGAGCTCCGCTTCGGGCGAGCTGCCGATCCTGTCGGTCGATCCGTCGAAGCCCGGCACGTCGCACGAACGAGCACGCCTGGTCCGGCGCGCGAGGCTGCTCGCTTGGACCGGGCTCGGCTGGCACGCGATCGAGGCGACCGTGGCCGTCACGGCGGGAGTAGTGGCCGGTTCGGTGGCGCTCGTCGGGTTCGGCGCCGATTCGCTGATCGAGGCGATGGCGGGATTGGTCGTGATCTGGCGCCTGGCGAGCGCTCACGCGATGTCCGAGCGCCGGGCGCAGCAGCTGATCGCGGTCTCCTTCTACGTGCTCAGTGGCTATGTCGCTGTTGAGGCGATCCGCTCGCTCGCTGCTGTCGATCGCCCGGCCGTGAGCTGGGTGGGGATCGGGCTTTCGATCGTCACGCTCGCGACGATGCCGCCGCTTGCCACGGCGAAGGCGCGAGTAGCCGATGCGCTGGGGTCCTCGGCAACTAAGAGCGAGAGCCGCCAGACGATGCTCTGCGCTTATCTGTCGGCGGCGCTGCTCGTCGGCCTCGGGTTGAACGCTTTGCTGGGCTGGTGGTGGGCAGACCCGCTGACAGCACTCGGAATTGCGGGGGTCGCGATGAAAGAGGGACGAGACGCTTGGCGCGGTGAATCGTGCTGTACGGCACCCATTGCAAGCGACGAGGGCAATGGCTGCGCCGACGGGTGCTGCTAGACGGCCCGGGCACAGCGCGTCCGCCGGGCAGCTTCCTCGTCGAGCAACGACGCTAGTAGATCCCCAGCGCCTCGGGCGCTCCGCCGGGCGACTCGACGCCGCTGAGCTTCGGGCCGTGGACGAGGCGCTTGGCTCGGTCTTGGGCCTCTGACGAACCGTTCATGGTCTGTCGAGCCCGATGATGAGCAGCGGGCGAGGACCCGCACCGCTTTGGTGCGAGTCCTCGCTGAGAGGCCTGCGAGCGAGCGCCTGCCCCTCAGCTAAGGCCCGGTGAAGCCGCCCGAGTAGCAGGGGCCCATGTTGCAGCGATCGCTCCTCTGGATGGCTCCTTCGAAGAAGTCCGAGACGAGCTGCTGCTCCGCGGGGGTCGCCCGCGGAAGGCTGTGCGGGTCCGAGCCGGTGCGGTTGGGCAGGTTTTCATACGGCGGCGGTTCGGTGCCGACGAATTTGCCCGATCCGGGTGAGGTTTCGCGGATGGGGCCGCCATCCCAGTAGTAGATCGCCGAGCCGGTGTACGGGTAGGGCGTGATCGCCGGCACGTTCCACAGCAGGTTCGTTTTCGGCCAGCGCCCTTTGTAGAGAACCGGGCGATGCGCCTTGGCGCCGATCGTGCGCGCCTCGACGTCGGCCTGGTAGTCGGTGACCTGATGGTCGCCGAAGGCCACGTCGAGCAGCACCTGGTGAGCGGGTGTGTCGGGCAGCGGGTTGGAGGTCATCCGCGCGGCGTAGCCGTTCGGCTCGCCGCGGTCCCACAGCAACTGAATGATGTCGAAGATCAGCGGCCGCGCTTCTTCGTCGGGGTAGCTCGGGTAGAGAAACGCCGCGAATTCGTCAAAGTCGACCGACCGCGGCAGCAGCACCGAGTAGTTCATCGCAGGCACGCCAAGCGACGCCCGCGTGAAGTCCGGGGACACGGCGGTCAGAGCGCCGCCCATGATGCCGCCCTGGCTGTTGCCGTTGTAGTAGAGGTGGCTGATGTTCAGCATGGATGGCGTTGCCGGCGTGCCGTCCTGATGGAAGGCGGCGTTGGTCGCGAAGCCGGTCGGGCTGATCATCGCCCGGCCGAGGTACAGCTCGTCGAGCAGTCCCTGCTGGAGACGATCGGTGAGCCTGTTGAACAACGACAGGTTCTGCGTCGCCGCTATCGCCGAACCCAGGTCCGATTCAGACATGCCAATCTCGTCGGTGGCACATTGGACGATGTCGTGTGCTTGCGAGAGGCTTCGCTGTGGCCCCGACCCAACCTCGCTGGCGTCTCCGAAGAGGCCGTGCCCGTACAGCGAGGGACGCGCCGATCCGCCGGCACCCGTCGTCGCCGAGACCGGCACGATGCAGTCGAAGTTGGCCGGCCAGACGCCGTTCTGGATCGGCTTGCCTTCGGCGTCCAGCAGCATCGTGCCACCGGGGGCACAGCTCGGGAAGAGGAAGCAGGGCACGACCACGTTCCCCTTGACGCGACGTGCGATTTCGCCGGGATTCGGTTCATTTTCGGTTTCGGTCACGGTGAACGTTGGTGAGGTGCCTTCGACGACGCCGTCGGCGAGGTTGTTGTCGCCGAGCGTCGAGAACGCCGCGTTGCGCATCGAGAGCTCGCGGGCGGTGTTGTTCTCGTCGCTCGCGACCGTGAAGTCCCACGCCAGGTACAGGCTCGAGCGCGCAATCCCCGCCCCTTCCAGCGTCGAGAAGATTTCTTCGAAGTGGGGGCGCCGTTCGTTGACCTTTTCTTCGGACGAGGGAAGGTTGTCGCGGTATTGGCGGAAGCCTTCCGGTGCCTGCAGGTGTTCTTTTTTGGCGTTGCTGAGATTGCGCAGTGCGACGATGTAGCGGTCGCCGGAGGTGAAGTTGACGGACGGGTGGATCTCGAGGTTCGCCTTTTCGGATTTGACGGTCGAGTCGATCTCCACCCAGATCGGCCAGCGCTGCCCGGTGCTGGTGTCGATAACGATGACCGGCGCCTTGGCGTTGTTGTAGCGGACCAGATGGTTGATCGGCACGGCGTGAGTCGCCGCGACATCCGACGTCGTTTCGATCCCGGGGATCTTCAGCGTGATCACCGAGCCGGGGCTGAAGCCGTCGCCGGTGTTGTAGGGCGCGACTTCGATGTGCTGGCCGCCGGCGTTCGTCGGCGTTGCGAGTTCCCTGAAGTCGATGCGCCGGCCGGTCGGGCTGGTGGGGTCGGCCTTCGTGTAGTAGTCGTCGGGGAACGGCAGCATGCACTCCGAGCTGCCGGGGCTGGCGATGAACTCGCATTTGGGTTCGATCGGCAGTTCCGCCGCTGTGCTCGCCGCCGCGCCGATGATGAGCGCCGCGAACGTGACCACGACGAGCGCGGACACCCGCTCCTTGACATTCCGCATGACCAGCCCCTCTCCCTAGCTGTCGGCCGGACCCGCGTGAAGGTGCAGACCGCGACCCTCTCCGGCGCGCAGACTAACACCTCCGCGCCGGCTTCTGGACGAGCGCCGGGCTAGTCGAGCTCGCGCGCCACGAACCCCAGATGCAGGGACTCGCCGTTGCGCAGCACCACGATGTCGACCGAGGCGCCGATCAGGTCGGCGACCATCAGGCGTTGGATGTCATCGACACCGTGCACGCGGGTGCCCGCGAGCTCGACGATGAGATCCTCGGCGCGCAGCCCGGCATGCTCGGCGGGACTATCGGGCGTGACTTCGATGACCTCGACACCGGTTTCTTGACCGCGTTCGCGTCGTGCCCGCGAAGGCAGCGGCCGCGAGCCGCCCGCCACGCCGAGGTACGCTCGCCGGACGCGGCCATCAGTCATCAACGCGCCGATGACCCTGCGCGTGGCCTCGTTGATCGGCACCGCGAGGCCGAGTCCAACGCCGGCCACCGCCGTGTTGATGCCGACGAGGTTTCCGAGCGAGTCGACGAGCGCGCCGCCGGAGTTGCCGGGGTTCAGGGCCGCATCGGTCTGGATCACGTTGTCGATCATGCGCACCGCTCTACCTGCGCGGGCCGGAAGCGATCTACCCAGCGCGGAGACCACGCCGGCCGTGACCGATCCTGCGAAGCCGTGCGGGTTGCCGATCGCCACCACCAGCTGGCCCACGCGCAAGCGCGCCGCGTCGCCCAACACGGCCGGAGCCAGATCGTCGGCATTCGCTCGCAGCAGGGCGAGGTCGGACAAGGGATCGGCCCCAACCACCCGGAAGTCGATTTCGCGACCGTCGACGAAGGTCGCGCGGCCGAGTCGGTCGCGTCCGGCGACCACGTGCGCGGAAGTGAGCAGGAACCCGTCCGGCGTCAGGACGACCGCGCTTCCCGCTCCGACGGTGGTGCGCCCGCGGCGCGTGGCGCGCAGGACGCGCAGGTTGGCCACGCTGGGCGCGAGCCGCTCGACCACGCCGGCGACGGTACGCGAGTATGCGTCCAGCGCCTCGGCGTCGGCTTCGGTCCTCGCGGCCTCGCCGTCAGGGCGATCCTCGCGATCGAAGGCCGGCTCGCCGGCCAGGAGAGAGATCCGGACGCTCATGTGTTGGCCAGCTCGAGTTCCTGCACTCTCAAGAGCATACGAAGCGACCTGCGGTGCTCCTCGGCTCGGCCATACGGCGTGTCGCAGGTCATTTCACGGATAATGACCTCGTATCCCTATTCAGTCTCGCGAGAGTCCCGGTCGAGTCGCGGGCAAGGGCGCGCATGACGCCGTTTGAAAGCAGAGAGCGACTGGACGGGCGCGCTACCGGAGACTCGAGCGGACCCTAGCCGGTGCTCGCCTGACACGCCCCTATACGCTGCTGGGCTGATGGCCGACTGGTCGACGATTGCCTCGCTGGCGACCGCGGGGGGCACCATGGTGCTCGCCGTCGCCACGTTCTCCTCGGTGCGCTTCGGTCAGCGCTCGGCGCGTGTCGCGGAGCGCTCGACCGCGATCGCCGAGCGGTCGCTGTTGCTCGGGCTGCGCCCGGTGCTCGCTCCCTCGCACGTGACAGACCCGCCCGAGACGGTTCGCTTCGGCGACGGGCGGATGGTGAGCGTCCACGGTGGCATGGCCGCGGTCGAGCGCGACGGCGACAACTACTACTTCGTGATCCCGCTGCGCAACGTCGGCACCGGCCTCGCCGTGCTGCAGTCGTGGCATCTCGCCGCACATGACGCACAGGCCAGCCTCCCGCACGCGCAACCCGAGGAGTTCCGACCGCAGACGCGTGACCTCTACGTGCCGGCCGGAGACACCGGCTTCTGGCAGGGAGCGGTTCGCGACCCGAGTGACCCGTTTCGCGACGGGCTC
>DATHGU010000408.1:0-10319 GCA_035317495.1 Solirubrobacteraceae bacterium | reverse complement strand
CGCCACGGCAAGCGCCGCGACAGCGACCAGCGCACCGACCGTCGAGCCGCGTGTCCCCCGCATCGGCGCATCCTACAAACGCCTGACGTCGGCGCCCCGCGTGGGGCGCAGGGCGCTCCGGGGTCAGGGCCGCTGAGGGTGTGTCAGGCCGACTCGGCGGGAACGTCGGCGGTGACGATCCAGGTCGAGGCCGGCGCCAGCACTCCGCCGCCGGGCACGACCCACTCGGACATGCCCTCGCGCAGCGCCTCGGCGACCGGCTCGTGGAGGTGGGCGGCGTCCTCGCCGGCGAGGCGCAGGATCTCCCCCGCGGGGCCGATGCTCATCACGAACTCGACGGCCTCGTCGAGGTCGACGCCGATCGCGATCGGGAGGTCGCAGCGCTGCAGCGCGATGTTCTCGAAGCCGGCGCTCAGCAGGATGCCGCTCGTCGTGTCGGCGTTGGCCATCGAGAAGGGCCCCGGACCGCATGTCGGCTCGTCGTATTCCTCCGGCTTGGAGACGAACCGCTCGGTGATCAGCTGGCCGCGGTAGAAGCATTCGTTCTCGAGCTTCGAGCGCCACACGACCATCGCCAGCCGCCCGCCGGGGGCGAGCGCCTTGCGAATGTTGCGCAGGGCGGCGACGGGATTGGCGAAGAACATCGTCCCCATTCGCGAGAACGCCAAATCGAAGCGCTCCTCGAAGGCGTTCGCCTCGACGTCGGCGACCTCGAAGCGTACGTTGCGCACGCCGGCCTGCTCGGCCTCGGCGCTCGCCGTCTCGATGAAGCGCGGCGAGGCGTCGACGCCGAGCACGCTGCCGTCTGGGCCGACCAGCTCGGCGAGCTGCTGCGCGGTGTCGCCGAAGCCGCAGCCGACGTCCAGCGCGCGCTCACCGGGCCGCGGCGCGATCAGGCGCAGCCCTTCGTCCCCGTGCACGCCGAGACCCGTCACGAGGAGATGGCGAAACTGCACGAAACGGTCATGCAGCGGCCCGTCCCACGCCTCGATCGCCTCCTCGTTGGCAGTCGCGATCTCCCCCATGTGCTCGACCTCCCCCGTGTAGTAATCGTACGAATCGTACGCGCATAATCCTAGGTGCAACGCGCGCCGAAAGCCAGCCCGTGATGCTCGAGCGCCATGCGTCGGCGGCCGAACGCCGGGGGCGTCCGATCCGCGACACTGTCGCGATGCACGACGACGCGCTCCAGGACCGGCCGCTCGAGCTGTTGCGCCGGCTGCTGCGCTTCGACACGAGCAACCCGCCGGGCAACGAGCGCGAGTGCATCGGCTGGATCCAGGGCCTGCTGGAGGGGCTCGGCTGTGAGACGCGAATCGTCGCTCGCGAGCCCGAGCGCCCCAACCTGATCGCGCGCCTGCCCGGCCGGGGAGCGAGCCCGCCGCTACTGCTGCAGGGCCACGTCGACGTCGTGGCGGCGCGCGGCGAGTGGCTGCACGAGCCTTTCGCCGGCGAGCTGGCGGACGGCTACGTGTGGGGCGAGGAGCGCTCGACATGAAGGGCGGTGTCGCGATGATGCTGGCGGCCTTCATGCGCGCGAAGGCCGGCGGCACGGCGCCGCCCGGCGACGTGATCCACGCCGAGAACGAGCGCCTGCCCGAAGGCGCCGTCGAGTTCGGGACGAGCGCGATCGAGCGTGTGCTCGAGCGCTTTTAGCGCAAGCGCGAGCGGAGCGCTTGTGACGGTTCGGCCGCGCGGAGCGTAGTTGGGGTAGTGAGCCCGCGTCTGTCACTCACCGAGCAGCGCGTCGCGGTCGCCGAGCCGCAGTCGGGTGCGCTCGACCAGCCGGCCTTCGAGAGCCTCTTCCGCGAGTGCGCGGCCGACGTCCACGGTTACGCGATCTCGCTGCTCGGCGATCGCGCCGCGGCAGAGGACGTAACAGCGCTCGCGTTCGAGCGGCTCTATCGGTCTCGAGCGCGCCTTGATCGCTCGCGGGGAACACCGCGCGGATGGTTGTTCTCGATCGCCCGCAATGCTGCGCTCGACGAGCTGCGCCGCCGGCGCCGCCAGCCCCTACCCGGCGCCGAGCAACAGCTCTCCCCGGACGCCGAGCTCGACGAGGCGATCGAGCACACCGAGCGCCGCGCCTCGCTGCGCGCCGCACTGCTGGCGCTGCCGCTGCGCGAGCGCGAGGTGGTCCTGCTCAAGTTCCACGGCCAGCTCACCAACGGCGAGCTCGCGCGGGTGTTGGGGATCAGCGAATCCAACGCAGGCACGCGCCTGAATCGCGCGCTCATGCGGCTGCGCGAAATCTGTACCGAGCTCGGCCGCAAGGAGGTCGCATGAGGATCGTTCCCTTCCCGCAGCGCAACGGCCAGGAGCTCGACGGCCCCGTCGCCGAGCTCGAGGCCGCACTGACAGGCGACCGTCACGGGCCGGTAGCCGATTCTTGGCGCGAGCTGCGGAGCGATGTGCGCGCCCTGGCTCCGCCAATGAGCGCGGAGTTCGAGCGCGAGCTGCGCGAGCGGATCGAAGAGCGCGCGGCAACGCCGCCGCGACCTAGAGGGGTGCGCTCGCCGACGCGCTCGGCGTCCGCCCACGCTCACGCCCGCGCGTGGCTGGGCTCCGGCTTGCGCCCTCGCCTGTTGGCGGGATCGGGGATGTGCGTGGCGGCCGCGATCGTGACGCTCGTCGTCATCGCTCCGTGGCGAGCGTCGATTCAGACGACGGGTGGGACTGCGAAGGACGCCGTCGGCGCGAGGCGCGCGGCGGGCGCGCTCGGGACCTCGGGCGGCGTGTTCGAGCAGGTAGCGCCATCCGTGAAACGCGCAACGGCCGCGCCGAGCGGCGCGGATGCGGGTTTGAGCCCCACGAGCCCTGCCGCGCCGACTGCCGAATCCGCGCGGGCGAGGATGCAGCAGCGGGCTGCGTCGATCACGCTCGTAGCGACGCCCGAAGCGCTGCAATCAGTGGCCGATCGGGTTGCGAGGCTCGCAGTGCGCGAAGGCGGGTACGTGCAGAGCTCGCAGGTGCACCTCCAGCACGGAGCAGCCGGCGAAGCAAATCTCGACCTGAACCTGCCGAGCGCACGGCTGTCTGCTGCGCTTGCGTCGCTGGCGCAGCTCGCGCCGACGCGCGCGGAGAGCCAGTCGCTGCAGGACATCACCGACGAATACAGCGCGGCGCGAACGAAGCTCGCCGATGCCTTCGCCGAGCGCCAGGCACTTCTGCGCGCCCTGGCGCGCGCGAGCACACAGGGTCAGATCGAAAGCCTGCACGCGCGACTCGCGCTCGCCGGCGGCGCGATCACGCGAGCGCGCACCGCGCTGCAGTCGGTGTCCAAGCGCGGCAGCTCGTCCGCCGTGGAAGTCACCGTGCTCGGTGCTGCGCACGCGAGCGGGGGCGGTCTGACGCTGGGCAAGGGCCTGCACGACGTCGGCGACGTGCTGACGGTCGCACTGGTCGTCCTGATCATCGCCCTGGCCGTGCTCGTGCCGCTGGCGATCCTCGTCGCACTGCTCGTGAGCGCTTGGCGCGTCGCGCGCCGCTACGCGCGCGAGCGGGCGCTGTCGTAGACGAAGAGGTGCCGTGCGGCTGCTGCGGGGTGCGCTCGACGCGAACCTGCGCGCGCTCATTGCCTTCGTCGGACAGCCCGCGACCCGATCGCGGAGCGTGAGCGGAGCGGCATATATATAAGTATAAAAAAAACTGGCCACACAGCCAAGATTGGCCACTCAGCCAGTAGCATGCCGGAAAGCATCCGGCTCCGGCGAATCTTGGAGGTCTCATGGCAACGGTTGGGCGCGACATCGAGAGCGTGGAACTCACCGAGCGGGAGCTGTGGCTCGACGGCCCTCCGCTCGAGGCGTTCAAGCAGATGCGCGGCCGGTGCCCGGTGCACTGGACGGGGAAATTCGAAGAGCTGCCGGAAGAGGCCGGGTTCTGGTCGGTCACGACCGCCGATGATGTGCACACGGTCAGCCGCGACTGGGAGACGTACTCCTCTGAACTGGGCGGCGTCGTCGTCGCGGCGGCCGGCTTCCCGATCGAGCTCGCGCGCGCGATGTTCATCGGCATGGACCCGCCCAAGCACGACCGGCTGAAGGCGCTGTTCCAGCGCGGCTTCACGCCCAAGCGGATCGCCGATCACGAGGATGCGATCAGGGCAATCGCGGTCAGGGTGCTCGACGGATTGCACGGCAGCGAGACCTGCGATCTCGTCGGCGACGTCGCCCAGCCGGTCGTCTCGCGCGTGATCGGCAGCTTCATGGGCATCTCCGAGGAGGAAGATGCGATCTGGGCACGGCTGATGAACTCGACGCTGGGGGCCGCCGATCCCGACCTGAACCCCGACGGCTTCGAGGGCGCGGTTCACAAAGACATTCCCGAGATCTTCGAGCGCTGCCAGAAGCTGATCGCCGAGCGCCAGCAGAACCCGACCGACGACCTCACGAGCGTGCTCGTCAACGCCGAGGTCGACGGCGAGAAGCTCGAGGAGCACGAGATCGTGATGGGCTTCTTCCTGCTGATGGCCGCCGGCAACGACAGCACCAAGGCGACCTACTGCAGCGGCATGCGGGCGCTGATGGAAGATCCCGAGCAACGCCAGCTCGTGCTCGACGACCCTTCGCTGATCCCGGCCGCGGTGGAGGAGGCGCTGCGCATGTTCCCCGCGTTTGCGCATTTCCGCCGCACGGCCACGCGCGACGCCGAGCTGCACGGGCAGAAGATCCGCAAGGGCGAGAAGGTGGTCATGTGGTACGCGTCATCCAACCGCGACGAGACGCGCTACGAGGACCCCGATCGCTTCGACGTGCGCCGCGAAGCCGAGCATCAGGCCTTCGGCGCCGGCGGGCGCCACTTCTGCCTGGGCACCGCGCTCGCGCGCCTGGAGCTGCGAATCCTGGTCGAGGAGACGCTCAAGCGCTTCCCCAACATCGAGCTCGCCGAGCGGCCTGCGTACGTCGAATCGCTGTTCCTCAACCAGCTCAAGACGCTGCCCGTGCGGCTCACGCCGTAGACGACGGCCGGCTCTCTCCCGTCGCTAGGATCGGGCAACCCCGAGGAAGGAGAGCGACGTGTCGGATATGAATGATTTCAACCGCGCGATCATCGAGGAGTTCCGCGCGAACGACGGCAAGGTCGGCGGCCCTTTCGAGGGCGCGCCCGTGCTGCTGCTGACGGCGACCGGCGCCAAGAGCGGCGAGCGCCGCACGACGCCCGTCGTGTATCTGCAAGACGGCGATCGGATGGTCATCTTCGCTTCGAAGGGCGGCGCCCCGAACAACCCTGGCTGGTACCACAACCTGCGCCCCAACCCGTCGGCGACCGTCGAGGTGGGCAGTGAGAAGGTCGATGTCGACGCGGTCGTGACCGAGGGCGAGGAGCGCGAACGCCTGTTCAGACGCCAGGCCGAGATCTTCCCGCAGTTCGCCGATTACGAGCAGAAAACGACGCGCCAGATTCCCGTGGTCGCGCTGGAGCGCAAGGGCTGAGCGGACCCTGATCGGACCGTCAGTCCTCGTCGCGCAATGCCAGTCCGAACGGGCTGCCCTCGGAGTCCTTGCAGATCGCCCAACGCTCGCCGGGATGGACGACGCTTCCGCCGAGCGAGGGGACGTGCGCGAGGACGCTCTCCATGTCGTACACCTCGAAGTAGGGAAGCGAGAAGGAGTCGCCGGGTCCGCGCCCGCGCGGATGCACGCCGACCGCGGGGGTGTCGCCCGGCGCCGCGCTGCCGGTCTGCCACCCTTCGCCTTGCGCGCTTGTGCGGGGCTCGAGCGCGAGGCCGAGCAGGCCGCTCCAGAAGCGCCGCGCGCGCTCCGGGTCATCCGCGGGAAACTCGATCAGCGCGAGCTTCGATGTCATCCCCTCACTCGGTGCCATGCCCTCACGGTACCCGGCTGCGCGTGCGCGCCGAGACTCGCGCGTGCCGCGCACGTGGGCGACGGGCGAGCTAGGGTCTTGGCGACGACTCGTTGAACACGACTTCGGAGGCCTGTGATGGCACACCTGGGCGGCAGCGCAAGCGCTGAGATCGATGCTCCGCTCGAGCGGGTCTGGGCGGTAGTCGAGGACGTGATGACGGCGCCGGATTGGCAGGGTGGCCTCGACAGGATGACTACGCTGGAGCGCGACGCCGACGGCCGGCCGACGCTCGTGGAGACGGAGAACGACATCAAGGTCAGGCGGATAAAGGCGCACGTGCGCTTCCGTTACGAGGGGCCGACGCGCCTGTCGTGGACGCAGGAGAAGGGCGACATGAAGTCCGTCGAGGGCGCGTGGGATCTTGAGGATCTCGGCGACGGACGCACGCACGCCACGTACACGCTGGACGCGGACCCCGGCCGCGTGCTGGGTCTGGTGATCCGCGGCCCGGTCGAGGCGGCGACGCGGGCGATCTTCGTGAACGGCCGACCCGGCGAGCTCAAGCGGCGCGTGGAGGGCGGCTGAGCGAGGCGGGATGCCTGCGAGCCGGCGGGGGCGCGAGGCTTGCGCGCGCTCGGCGCATCGTCGGTGATCGATGTGTTTACTGCAGCGAGTTGATGCGGTGTCTCACCCGAATCTCGGATAAGGCGACAGCAGGGGCGCAAGTGCGCGCGTGGGCAATCGCGCGTGGGTGTCTCGCGCTGGGGCTGTGCGCCGCGCTGCTGCTCTGCTGTGCGCTCGTGCTCGCGCCCGGGGGGCTCGCCCGTGGCAAGGCGAAGCGCCATCCCCGCGCTAAGCCGAACCTGCCGGTGTTCACGGTGTCGGCCGACCAAGCGCACCTGCGAGCCGCGGTGCCGCAGGACTTCCTCGGGCTGTCGTTCGAGCTATCGGCGCTTTCGTTGGAGGCGAGCTACAGCGAAACAGGCAATCTGGTCACGCTGCTGCGCTCGCTGGGCACCGGGGTGATGCGCTTCGGCGGCGTGTCGGCGGACACGAGGACCGCGTGGACGGACGGGGAGACGCCGCGTCCGGAATGGGCGTCGAACGTGATCGACAGGAGCGACCTGCACAGGCTGGGCGCGCTTGCCGCGCAGAGCGGCTGGCACGTCGTGCTGACGATCGGGCTCGTCCACTACGACCCGGTCGCGGCGGCGCGTGAGGTTGCAGCGGCAAAGGCCGAGCTGGGCGAATGGCTGCAGGCGATCGAGCTGGGCAACGAGCCGAACGCGTATGCGTCGCACGACCAGCGCGAACAGCCGTGGGAATTCGTTCAGTACAACGCGCAGGTGGCGGCTTATCGCAGCGCGATCGAGGCGGCGGCGCCGGGCATCCCGCTGTATGGCCCGGACGTATCGGGCTCGGGGGCATTCGAAGCGTGGGGGCTCGGCGAGGCGATCAACCAGCGCCCGGCGATACTGACCGGACACCACTATCCACTGGGCTGCAAGCAACTCATCTCGCCGACGATCGAGCGGCTGCTCAGCCCGCTGATCAGGCGCAAGGAGGACAAATCGCTGCGCCGCTACATGTCGGTCGCGCTTGCCAGCGCCACGCCGTTTCGGCTCGACGAGGCGAACACGGTGTCGTGCGGCGGGACGGCAGGCATCAGCAACACGTTCGCGTCGGCACTGTGGGCGACGGCATATCTGCCAAGCGTGATGGCCGCGGGCGTCGTCGGGATCAACCTGCAAGGCAACATGTCCAACTGCAACGGCTACGCGCCGCTCTGTGCGCCGACCCCCCAGACAGTTGCGGCGGGCGCGCTGGGCGCGCAGCCGGAGTGGTATGCGCTGCTGCTGGCGAAGTCGCTGCTCGGCAGCCGCCCGCTGCCGACGACGCTCGGCAACCCACATCGGCGCAACGTCGCGGCGAGTGCGTTCCTCGCCGCCGACGGACGGCTTCAGTTCGTGCTCGTGGACGACGACCCGCCGGGCGCGCGCAAGCTCACCGTCGCCCTGCGCGTAGGCAACGCGTTCTCACGCGCGAGCGTGCTTGCGCTGACGGCGCCCTCGCCCACCGCGCTGTCAGGCGTGCTGCTCGGCGGCGCGCCCGTGTCGCCCGCCGGAACGTGGACTGCGGCGAGATTGCCCCAGGCCGCCGTCAAGCGCGGCGTCGTCACTCTCCACATCGCGCCCAGCAGCGCGGCGCTGGTCAGCGTCTCGAGCGCCGGCGGCTGAGCAGAACCGCGTCAGCTCCCCTGCGAAGTGATGTGGTCGATCACCTCGTCGAGCTCGTGCGTGGGTGAGAAGTCGACGTAGTCGGAGTCCTCGAGAGCCTCGGGGGCGTGACCGGGAGCCCAGTAGAAGGCTTCCCCGGCCTCGTAGACATCCTCCCCGTCCCTGGTGTGCATCTTGACCTTTCCGCTGATCACGTAGCCCCAATGCGGACACTGGCAGAGGTCATCCGGCAAACCGGCCACGGCCGGCCGCAGGTCGGCTCCCTTGGGGACATGCACGAAGGAGACCGACAGGTCGCCCCCGATCTCCTGCTTTCGGAACTCCAGCCCGTCGCCCTCGATCGCGATAGGCACGTCCTCACGTCTAACTGCCTTCATCGGTTCTCCCCTCGGTTCGACGCTGGTTTGAGGCGATCCGCACGACGAGCTAGCTCCCTCGCATGAGGAGATCAGTCGGCGCGCTGATCGGTCGGCGCCGAGCGCCACTGCAAGGCAGCATACGCGGTGCGGCTACTAGACCAAGGTCCAGTAGCGCAGACGGCGGATATCGATGAGCATCTCGGGTTGCGATGGAATGCATCCCCAAAGGGACTGACGCGCGGTACCATCGCAAAGTGGTGCGACGCGTAGCACATTGAATTCCTAGCGACGGATCGTGATGGGACCAACAGACCTATTTCTACCGCTTACAGGGATCGGCGTGCACCGATGTCGTGGCACCCTGCAACGCGCGGCGACGTGATACCCGCCCCGCCGGCCGTCATCCTCGGTGGCACGGTGACTGCGCTGTCGGTCGCGCGCAGTCTCACCGACTCCGGCATCGAGGTCTATGTCCTGGATCATCGCGACTCGCCCGTTCGCCAGTCCCGGCTGTGCGCGAAGTTCGTCGACGTGGGCTCAGGCGCGATGCAGGATCACATGCTGGCGTGGCTGCGGTCGGGCCCGCACGGCGCGGTGGTGCTGGCATGCGGCGACGAGGGACTCGAGCTCATAGCGCGCCACCGAGCCGAGCTGACCGAGCTCGCCTACCTCCCGATGGAGGCCGACGACGACGTGTTGTTGGCAATGCTCGACAAGAAGCGCACCGACGAGCTCGCCCGCGAGCACGGCATTCCCGCGCCGCGTGTGCTGCCGCTGCGCGATCAGGCCGATCTCGATGCCGTTAGCCGCGAGTTCGGCTACCCGTGCGTGCTGAAGCCGGTCCATTCACACGTCTTCGTCCGTTCTACGAAATCCGGCGACAAGGTGCTCACGGTCGACAGCCCGGCAATGCTGCGGGCAGAGTTCGAGCGGCTGACTGCAATGGGCGTCGAGATGCTCGCGATCGAGGTGGTGAGGAGCTCCGACGATGAGTATGTCTCCTATTACAGCTACCTCGACGAGCAGGGCGAGCCGCTACTGCACCTGACCAAGCGCAAGATACGGCAGTATCCGAACCGCTTTGGATCGGGCACCTACCACGCTATGACACGCGATCCAGAGGTGGCAGAGCTCGGCCTGCGGTTCCTGCAGGCCGTCGGACTGCGTGGCCTCGGCAACGTGGAGTTCAAGCGCGATGGGAGGGACGGTCAGCTCAAGCTGATCGAGTGCAACGCGCGCTTTACGATGTCCAACGAGCTGATCCGGATCGCCGGGGTCGACCTCGCGCTGTTCGCCTACAACCGCTTGGTCGGGCGACCGACGCCGCCCGTCGACGACTATCGGGAGGGCGTGAGGCTATGGGATCCGGTACGCGACACCCTCGCATTCCTAGAATACCGGCGCAATGACGAGCTTTCGTTCGCACGCTGGGCGGGGAGCCTGATGCATCGTCAGCACCTCCGCGCCATGCGCATCGACGATCCGCTCCCTGCGAT
The DNA here is from genome assembly GCA_035317495.1 of Solirubrobacteraceae bacterium. Taxonomy (GTDB): domain Bacteria; phylum Actinomycetota; class Thermoleophilia; order Solirubrobacterales; family Solirubrobacteraceae; genus Palsa-744. The sequence goes on along the minus strand of DATHGU010000408.1, from coordinate 419 downwards.
CGTCGGCCTCGCGCACCTGGCGGGACGGACCAGCGGAACCAAGGCCTTCGTCGGTCGGGCGGCGCAGGCCGGCTCCTCCCGGTGGGCGACCGGTCTCGGAGCGCTGGCGGAGAAGGTCACGAGCAGCGGTGATCGGAGCCTTGCGCTCGCGTCCCGCCTGGAGGTCCTCGGCTCGACCGGTCCCGGATACGCATGGCGGCGCCTGCGCGCAGAGGGTCGCCTCTCGGGGTTGGGGGAGCAGGTGCGCCACGACCTGTACGAGCGCATCTGGCGCGAGGCAGCCGATGTTGCCGGGGCGCGGATCAAGCGACTCGGGCCGGGCCTGTTCGAGCTCAGCCGGGGCGACGTCTCCACGCGCGTCTTCGAGCAGATGGTCACCCTCGACGACCCGGTCACGCTCAAGCTGGCGCTGGACAAGG
>DATHGU010000407.1:0-8706 GCA_035317495.1 Solirubrobacteraceae bacterium | reverse complement strand
GCCAGTGGAGCGCCTGCAGCAGGTGGCCGAAGGCCGTGGGGTGGCGCGGCGCGATCTCGAGCAGCAGGCGCAGTACCGACACGGCGTGGCGCTCGTAGTCCTCGTCGCCGGTCAGCTGCGCCAGGCGCAGCAGGCCCAGCGCCGCGCTGGAGGCGCCGGAGGGGATCGGCGCGTCATCGAGATCCTTGCGCCGCGCGATCAGCGGCTCCTGGTCTGAGGCGGTCGAGAAGAAGCCGCCCCGCTCCGGGTCCGAGAAGCGCGCGATCAGCTCGTCGGCGAGCGCCGTGGCGTGCTCGAACCAGCGCTCTTCGCAGGTCGTTTCGGACAGCACGATCAGCGCCTCCAGCAGGAACGCGTGATCCTCGAGGTAGGCATCGATCTTGGCGCGGCCGTCGTTGTAGCTGCGCAGCAGCCGCCCGCGCTCGTCGCGCATCTCGCCGAGCACGAACGACGCGCACTCGCGCGCCGCGTCGAGCAACGTCTCGCCGAGCGCGGCATCGAGGCCCTCGATCGGCTCGTCCTGCAGGCGTGCCTGCAGGTGTGCGCCGGTCTCGGCCAGGGCGGCGATCATCAGCGCGTTCCAGGAGGTCAGGCGCTTGTCGTCGAGCGCGGGCCGGACGCGTGCTGCGCGGGCCGCCAGCAGCCGCGCGCGGATTCGCTCGCGCGTCGCCGCGTCCGGCCCGACGCCATCGCGCGCGGGCTCGCGGTCCTGCAGGACGTTGAGACCTGGCTCTGGTTGGTGGGGATCCTTGAAGTTCCCCTGCTCGCTGGCCCCGAACCAGGCGATCGTCGCATCGGCATCCTCGCCGAGCAGCGCCCTGAGCTCGGCCACGGTCCACACGTAGTAGCGGCCCTCGACGCCCTCCGAGTCGGCGTCGAGGGCCGAGTAGAAGCCCCCCTCGGGACCGCGCATCTCGCGCAGCGCCCAGCTGAGCGTGTCGAGGCAGACGTCCAGCAGGCGCCGCTCGCCGAAGGCCTGCCAGCCATGCAGGTAGGCGCGCGCGAGCAGCGCGTTGTCGTAGAGCATCTTCTCGAAGTGCGGCACCGTCCAAGTGCGGTCGACGCTGTAGCGGGCGAACCCGCCGCCGATCTGGTCGTATATGCCTCCGGCCGCCATCGCGCGCAGCGTGGTGAGCGTCATCACGCGCTCTCCACGCAGCAGCAGGAACTCGATGACCGACGCCTGCGGGAACTTCGGCGCTCCGCCGAAGCCGCCATGGGACGCGTCGAAGGACTCGCGCAGCTTGGCCACCGCGGCGTCGAGCGCCTCGACGCGGATCGGCTCGGGCGACGGGGCGAGCAGCGCGCCGCCGGACAGCCGCTCGCGCAGGCGCTCGCCGCCGGCGCGGACCTCCTCGCCCTGCTCGCTCCAGGACTCGGCGATCGCCTGCAGGACCTGCGTCCACGCGGGCATTCCGTGGCGCGGCTCCGGCGGGAAGTAGGTCCCGCCGTAGAACGGCAACTGCTCGGGCGTGAGGAACACGTTGAGCGGCCAGCCGCCGCGGCCTGTCATCCCCTGGACCGCCTCCATGTACAGCGCGTCGACGTCCGGGCGCTCCTCGCGGTCCACCTTCACGCACACGAACGCCTCGTTCATCAGCTCGGCCGTACGCGGATCCTCGAAGGACTCGCGCTCCATCACGTGGCACCAGTGGCAGGAGGAGTAGCCGATCGAGACCAGCAGCGGCTTGTTCTGCTCGCGCGCGCGGCTCAGCGCGACAGGCCCCCACGGCAGCCAATCGACGGGGTTCTCGGCGTGCTGGCGCAGGTACGGCGAGGTCTCGGAGGCGAGCGCGTTGGGCATGGCTCTGCCAGCGTAGTGCCGCGGCGCGTCACGGCGGTAGGTCGCGGCGGTAATCGCGGCGGGCACGAAGCGGCGGTGCGCCGCGACCCGGCCGCAGACCGGTCGGCGCCGCCGCCCGCCTACCGCGGGCCGGCGGGTCGATCTGCGACCAGCCCGGGCAGCGGGAAGGCGATCCGCGCCGGCCATTCGCCACCGCCGCTCGCACCGCTCGCGCCGCCCGCGCGTGAGAGCTTGACCGTCGCGAGGCGGACGTCGAAGCGCTTGCCGCCCAGCGTGCCGGTGACGCGTTTGTTGGTGGACAGGCGGACCGTTCCACGCGCGGCGCTCGCGCCCGAGATGCGAATCGTCGCGGGCTGCAGCTGGTGGTTCTTGACGGGAAACGATCCGCTCAGCGCGACGCCGCTCACGAACGAGAAGCCCCTGAGGATCGCCGCGGAAGAGGTCAGCTTGGCGTAGCCGCCGCGCAGCCCGCCGAAGCTCGAACCGCTGGGCAGTTCCTGCTCGGCCTCCAGCGTCGCCGCTACGACCTGGCGGTCGAGGTCGAGGATCGCGTCGAGCACCGCCGTCAGCGTGCGCCCGGGCTTGCCGCGCAGCCCGGCGGGCGCGTGCACGTGGGCGAGCTTGCGCGGTGCCACCGGCGTGGGGGCGAAGATGTTCGTCGTGGACGTGCACTGCTGGACGGCCGTGCCCGCGAAGAACGCGCTGACGGCCGCTTCGGCGCAGCCGCTGAAGTCGCTGCCGAGCACCGAGTGGCCGGTGTAGGGGACGAGCAGCAGCTGTGCGCCCGGGATCAGGGCCGCAACGGCTTGCGCGCCCGACGGCGGCGTCCGCAGGTCCTGGGCGCCCGACAGGATCAGCGTGGGCACACTGGGCAGTGCTCCGGGCGCAGGCGGCGGCGCGGAGGCGTCCGGCCACGACGCGCACACTCGGAGCAGGCTGTTCGTCCACGCCGTGCTCGTATCGAAGGGGTAGAAGTCGCTGCCCGGCAGCGCGTGCAGCGAGCCGAGCGCTTCGGCAAGACGCGTCGACGCCGTAGAGGTGCGCTGCCACGGAAACGGCGTCTCCTCGCACGAGGTGGCGATGAACAAGGCGTTGTTTTCTTCTTCCTTCGCGGCGCGTTCGGACTCCGTGCTGCCCGGCTTGATCGGCACGTTTGGGATGAAGCCCTCCGCGAGCAGGTTCAGGCGCAGCAGCGGGTCCGGATCGCGATTGAGCGCGGAGTGCACGGCCGCGGGCAGCAAGGCGCGCAGCGTGGGGTTGAGGTCGCCCGCCTCCAGGACGTCGAGCAGTTCGGGCTCGGCCAGCGACACCGAGTGCCGGCGTCCGGCGCCATTATAGGCCGAGCCGCTCAGGCGATGCTTGCGCAGCCGCGCAACGAGCCGCGCGAGGTCGCCGAGTGGATCCGCCGTGATCCCCGCGCACGCGCGGTTCGAGCACAGCTCGCCCAGCATCGATCCGATCGCCTTGAAGGTCGGGATCGAGAACGGTTCGGGGCCGCTGGTGGGCACGACCGAGTCGAGCACCATCGCTTCCACGCGCTGCGGATAGCGTTCGGCGTACTCCATGGCGACCTTCGTTCCGTAGGAGGTCCCATACAGGACGAGCTTCTTGTAGCCGGCGGTGTGGCGCAGCGACTCGATGTCTTCGACGGATTCCTGCGTCGTGAAGGCGCCGCGCGCGGGGCCGATCTGCAGCGCGCACAGTTCGACCAGCGGTCCGAACGTGCTTTCGGTCGCGTTTTCCAGCGTCTTTTCGTTGCCGAACACGGGGCAGCTCAGCGGGTCCGACCGGCCCGTGCCGCGCTGGTCGAGGACGAGCAGGTCGCGTGAGCCCAGCGCCGGCGCCATCGCCCTCGCGAGCTGATCGCCGATCGGCTCGGCGGCCTGTCCGGGTCCCCCCGCCAGCGCCAGGACCGCGCTCTGGCTCTCGCTCTGGCTCTGCGTGGCGCCGGCCGCTTTTCGCGCGAGCGTCAACGAGATCGTCCCCGGCGCCTTGCCGCTGCGATCGAGCGGGACGGGGACCGCGGCGCAGGAGAAGCCGGGTGTGGTCTGGCAGGCGCCGAACGTGAGCGCGGCATCGGCCGGCGCAACGCTCGCGCTCGCCAGCAGGCCGATCAAGAGCGACGCCGCGAGCATCGAGGTCAGCATCGGGCGTGGCATCTCGCGACACGTTAGCGCCAAGCGTGGTCGAGCAGATGCGCCTGGCGCGCCGCGTGGGGCGCAGCCCGCTACGGGCCGATCCGACCGCCCGCCGAGAAAGGTGCGATACGCCTAGCAGCGCGCGCGATAGGGTCACGCGCAGGATGCAAAGCCAGCGCGAGATCGTGCAGGCGCCGGACGCGCCTGCCGCGATCGGCCCCTACAGCCACGCGGTCAGCGCGGCAGGGCTGCTCTTCTGCTCGGGCCAGATCCCGCTGGACCCGGCGAGCGGCGAGCTGGTCGGTCACACGCCCGCCGAGCAGGCGCGGCGCTGCCTGGAGAACTTGCGGGCGGTGTGCGCCGCCGCCGGGACGACGCTCGAGCGCGCGGTGCGCGTCACGATCTACATGACCGACCTGAGCGCCTTCGGCGCGGTCAACGAGGTGTACGGCGCGTTCTTCGGCGAGCAGCCGCCCGCGCGGGCGGCGATCGGCGTCGCTCAGCTGCCGAAGGGCGCCTACGTGGAGATCGACGCGGTCGTGGCGCTGTAGTCCTCGCTACTTAGCGGCTCCGCGCCGTGCAGCGCGCGCGTCAGCAGTCGCCACAGTGTCGCGCGCTCGTCGGCGTCGAGCGCTCCCAGGACGTCGTCCTCGACGGTTTCCTGCGCTCGCTCGGCGCTGAGCAGCGCGTGGCGGCCCCGCTTGGTCAGGTCGACCAGATGGCGTCGGCGGTCGAGCGGGTCGCGGCGGCGGGTGACGTGCCCGAGGTCCTCCAGCTCGTTCAGCAGCAAGACCACGTTGTTGGCATCCATGCAGAGCGCCTCGGCCAGCTCCCCCTGGGGGGCCCCGTCGTGGTCGCGCAGGTAGCTGAGAGCCATCACCAGGCGCATGTGCAGTCCCAGCAGCTCCTCGCTGCTGCGCCGATAGACCTGCTTCGCCAAGCGCGTCAGCAGAACCATCGAGCCCGGATCACAAGCCCTCTCAGAGCCCATCGCCGTTGATCTTATCTCACTTCGCATCACTTGTCACTTTAGCACCGATCATAAATTTTAAATAGATAATAACTGCTCTAGGGATGATCCTTGCTATGGTGTTCCTAACGCCAGATCGGAAGGAGCAAACCTTGAGCACAGTGACCGCAGCCCAACCAGACGTCCAGCAGTCGACTACCAGCGAGGAGAGCGAGCGCAAGCGCGAGCGTCGCCGCTGGATCGCGCTCGCCGTGCTGTGCCTCGGGCAGCTGATGATGGTGCTCGACGCGACGATCGTGAACGTCGCGCTGCCCTCGATCCAGCACGACCTGCACTTCTCGCAGAGCAGCCTCACGTGGGTGATAAACGGATACCTGGTCACATTCGGCGGCTTCCTGCTGCTCGCCGGGCGGGTAGGAGACCTCGTCGGTCGCAAGAAGGTCTTCCTCGCCGGCCTCGTCATGTTCACAGCCGCATCCGTGCTGTGTGGCATCGCCAACAGCCAGGCGCTGCTGATCGGCGCCCGCCTGCTTCAGGGCGTCGGCGGGGCGGTCGCGTCGAGCGTGATCCTCGCGATCATCGTGACCGAGTTCCCGCGCAAGGTGGAGCAGGCCAAGGCGATGGGCCTGTACGCGTTCGTGTCGGCCGGCGGAGGCTCGATCGGGCTGCTCGCGGGCGGCGCGCTCACGCAGTCGCTCGACTGGCACTGGATCTTCTTCGTCAACGTCCCGATCGGCGTGGTCGCATTCCTGCTCGGCTCGGCGCTGATCGCCGAGAACGAGGGCATCGGCCTGGCCGGCGGCGTGGACGTGCTCGGCTCGATCCTGATCACGCTCGCGACGATGGCCGGAGCCTTCGCGATCGTCAAGTCGACCGAATACGGCCTGCTCTCGGCGCGCACGCTGGGCGTCGGAGGCGGCTCGCTGGTGCTGCTCGGCGCATTCCTCGCGCTCGAGGCGCGTCTGGAGAACCCGATCATGCCGCTGCGGATCCTGCGCCTGCGCATGCTGATGGGCTCGAGCCTCGTACGCGGCCTGCTCATCACGGGCATGTTCTCGGCGTTCTTCCTCGGATCGCTGTATCTCGAGCGCGTGCTCGGCTACAACGCGATCGACACCGGCCTGGCGTTCATGCCCCTGACGGTCTCGATCGCCGTCATGTCGCTGGGTCTGTCCGCGAGAGCCGTCGACCGCTTCGGCGCCGTGAACACCCTTGCGGCCGGCCTGCTCGGGATCATCGGCGGCCTGCTGCTGCTGGTGGGCCAGGGCGTGCACGCCAGCTACTTCCCGGGCCTGTTCTTCGCGTTCCTGCTGCTCGGACTCGGCGCGGGCACTTCGTTCCTGCCGCTGCTGACGATCGGCATGGCCGACGCGCCGCCGCGCGACGCGGGCCTGGCCTCGGGGATCGTGAATGTCTCCGTGCAGCTGTTCGGAGCGATTGGGCTGGCTTCGCTCGGAACCGTCGCGACCGACCACACGAAGTCGCTGAGCGCAAGCGGCCACTCGCTCATCAACGCGCTCACCGGCGGCTACCACCTCGCGTACGTCGTCGCGGCGATCTGCGTCGCGTTCGGAATACTCGCCGCGTTCCTCGTGCTGCGCCCGCCCGCCGGCACCGTGCAGCAGGAGGTCGACGAGCTCGAGCGCGAGCTCGACCGCGAGTACGCGAGCTCCGAGCCCGCAACCCAGCTCGCCTGACCCCGCCGCCCCAGCTCGCCTGACCCCGCCGCCCGCCGCCCACCCCCCGGGGCGGCGGGCGGCTATCGCTGGGCGCGCAGCGCGGCCCGCCTGACCTTGCCGCTGGCGGTCTTCGGCAGCTCCGTCGCGAAGTCGATGATGCGCGGGTACTTGTAGGGCGCTGTTTCGCGCTTGACGTGCTCCTGCAGCTCGCGCACCAGCTCGGGCGAGGGCGCGTGCCGGGCGTCGCGCAGCACGACGATCGCGCGCACGACCGACCCGCGCTCCTCGTCGGGCGCCGCGACGGCCGCCGCCTCGGCGACGGCCGGGTGCGCGACGAGCGCGGACTCGACCTCGAACGGGCCGATGCGGTATCCGGCGGAGATGATCAGGTCGTCGTCGCGCCCCTCGAAGTGCAGCCAGCCGTCCTCGTCCTGCTGCACGAGGTCGCCCGTGCGCCAGGGGGGGCCGCGCCGTCGGTCGTTGACGCTCCAGCTCCCGTCCTCGCCGCGTTGGACGTGCTCGCCGAGGTAGCCGAGGAAGAACGTCGGCACGGTCGCCGGGTTGGCCGTCAACTCGCCGTATTTGACGAGCAGCCCCACGCCGGGAAGAGCGAGTCCCATCGACCCCGGCCGGGCACGCACGCCGGGCGGCGTGCCGGTCATCTGCCCGGTCTCGGTCTGTCCGTAGCCGTCGCGCACGTCCAGGCCGGTCGCCTCGCGCCACGCGCGCAGCACCTCGGGGTTGAGCGCCTCGCCGGCGGCGACCATCCCGCGAACGTCCGGCAGCTCGCGCAGCGTCGTGCGCTTGGCCAGCACGCGATACTCGGTCGGCGCCATGCACAGCACGTTGACGCGCTCGCGCGCGAGCAGCTCGAGGCGCTCGTGAGGGTCGAAGCGCCCGTCGTGCAGCAGCGCCGCGGCGCCCGACAGCCACGGCGCGATGAACACGTTGCGCGCCGACTTCGACCAGCCGCTGGCGGCGGTGCACCACACAAGCTCGCCCGTGTGCGCGCCGAGCCAGTGCGACGCCTGCAGTCGCTGCCCGGCGAGATAGCGCTGGGCGTGGACGACGGCCTTCGGCTCGCCCGCCGTGCCGCTGGTGAACGTGATCAGGCAGGGATCCTCGCGCGCCAGCTCGGCGGCGGGCGCCGGCTCGCCCTCGTACAGCTGCTCGTCGGGCACGAGCACGACCGCGCAGTCCGGCCGCGCCGCCTCCAGCTCGGCGCGGTTGCGCTCGTCGGCGGCGATCAGCGCGGGGCGCACCGCATCGATTCGCAGGCGCAGGTCTTTGGCTCGCAGCTGCTCGGTGCACGGCAGCACGACGGCGCCGAGGCGGAAGCACGCGACCATCGCGAACACCCACTCGGGCCGGTTGCCGATCAGCGTCATCACCACGTCGCCCCGGCCGATCCCGAGCCGCGCGAACGCCCCCGCCAGCCGTGCGCTGCGATCGCTCACCTCGCCGAAGCTCCACTCGCGCCGCTCGCCCTCGCGCGTCAGCTCGACGAGCGCCAACCCCGAGGAGGGCAGCTGATCGACGAGCTCGCCGGCGAAGTTCATGCCGGTATTCTCCCTACAGACGCCGAAAAACGAACTTGGAGCCCTGGACAGCATGGCCGTAGCCGCCACCCCGTACACCGAGATGACCGACGAGCAGAAGGCGATCACCGAGATGGTCCGCCAGTTCGCCGACGAGCAGATCCTGCCGAACGCCGAGCACTACGACCACGAGGACTCCTTCCCCGAGCCGATCGTCGAGCAGATGAAGGAGCTCGGCCTGTTCGGCGTGACGATCCCCGAGGAGTACGGCGGCATGGGGCTCGACCTGACGACGTACGCGATGATCGTCGAGGAGCTCTCGCGCGGCTGGATCTCGATCTCGGGCGTGATCAACACGCACTTCATCGGCTCCTATCTGCTGATGAAGTTCGGCTCCGAGGAGCAGCGCCAGAAGTACCTGCCGCGGATGGCCACCGGTGAGATCCGCGCGGCCTTCTCGCTGTCCGAGCCCGAGCTCGGCTCCGATGTGCAGGCGATCAAAACGCTCGCCAAGAAGGTCGACGGGGACGCCTACGAGATCAACGGCCAGAAGATGTGGGTCACCAACGGGCTGCTC
>DATHGU010000406.1:0-2398 GCA_035317495.1 Solirubrobacteraceae bacterium | reverse complement strand
CATTCTCTTACGAACTCGAGTGCGTTCGCGCGATGCAGCCTCGTCCGCAGCGTCGCTTTCACTGCGTTCGACCAGCCGCGTAGTCTGCCGACCGATTTGCGCGCCGATGCCGACGGCGCATGAGCCGCGAGCTCGCTCCACGTATCCTCGACGATCGAGGCGAGCCGGTCCGATGCGCTGTACCTGCCTTGCGAGAGCCACCACATCACCTCGCCCAGGTGGCCGAACAGCATGGCCTGAACGAGTCGCTTGCCGCCGCTCTCGAAGGTTGGCATGGCCTTCCAGCTCTCCTTCGGTAGGTCCAGCCCCAGCTCACGCAACGCCGGTCGGGTTCGCCGGACGTCCAGGATGGAACCGTCCAGATCCCGCAGGATGATCCGGCTCGGCAAACCGTCGCGGATCGCAACATACACGTTCTGCAGATGGGGTTCGAACCCCATTCCCCAATGCGCCCAGAACTCGACGGGGCCTGTCATCAGGGCCCTGCAATAGAGTTGAAAGAATTCCTCTGTATGGACGCGCTCGCCCGGCCGCAGCAGGGTCCGGTATTCCTGCTTTCCGGACCACAGGTTTATCGCCGGCACGATCGTCTCGCCCGGCAGCGGCCGTACCGGCGCCCGGACGATGGCGCTGAGATGGGGCGCCAGTTCCGGCTCCGCATGACAGACGCAGGCGAGATCCTCCTGGAAGTCCAGCAACGACGCCTCGCTTCCCTTGGCGAGCTGTTTGGCGAGCGTCGACACCACGGGCGCATTCTCGTGGTTGAGCCGATGCAGGAGCCTGCGTTCGCCGGTCAGAGTGGCATCGATGGACAGTTTCAGGTCGAAGCCGGTGGGCGCGACCCGAAGCGTCCGCTGCGATGCAAGCGGGATCGCTTCGATCGTGTGTCGCGAAACCGAGACGTGCTTGCGCGCCAGCAGCTCGCGGACGATGGGCGACAGCTCGGCCTGCCACGGATGCAGCGGCAGGAGGGCGGCCGCGCGTGACGTTCGCAAGCCCGCCCAGGCCCGCAGGCACGCCTCGTGGCTGGAGAACACGCAGGATATGACGCGACAGCTTCCGATGTCGAGCAACGGTAGTCGGACCGGTTCGCGGCTGAGATGGGAGCATTCCAGGACTTGGCGCAGGCTCGGGCCGATCCGCAGCGCGGGAAAGGGATAGTACTGGTGCCCCTGGTAGGCGGGCTCGAGCGCGCTGGCCGTCGGACCGAGCGAGGCGCCGACCAGCCGGTTCAGCACGACGTTGGCGACGCTGTTCTCGAAATCGGCGCGCAGGGCCGGCATCACCTTCTCGTATTCGGTGCCGGCCAGGCAGCGCCCCAGGGCGCGGAGGAACGCGCCGGTCGAGCGTAGGCGACGGCGCGCCCCGCCGCCGCGGATCCAAGGGCTGCCGACGATCTCGAGCCGGCGGAACGGCAGCGGTCCGGTTGCGGGGGCGCGGACGACGAACCGCCGGCCGATGTCGAGATGCCATCGGCCGCGCCTGTCCTGCGACAGCCGTGTGACCCGGCTTTCCCGATAGATCGCCTGCAGCAGGCGGGAAACGGAATGCAGGAGGGCGCCGTCGTGAGCCCGCCGGAGCTCGAGGGCGGATACGCCATGCGCACGGGCCCAACGTCGCACTTCGTCGAGCTGCATGGGACTAGGTGAAGATGGGGGATCTGCGGGCGATCTCGTCGTCGGTGACGTCGTTGTAATCCCTGATGCGCTCCTTCATCAGGTCGAGGACGTGTCCGGCGTCCGACTCTGCCGCACGTTCGATCAGACGCGCCGTGTAGGCGACGTGCCTCGTCTCGTCGAACAGCAGCGCGTCGAGACGTCGCCGCACCCGCTCGCGCCGCTCCGGCTTGCAATAGGCCAGGAGAAACGGCCGTTGCAGCATCTGATGGATGCGCGTGCGTATTTCGGCGATGTTCATCTGGATCAGCTCGTCGATGGTGGCGGGGTAGGCGAACGTGGCCCCGCTTCTCGCGGCGAGCGGCGTGGACTCGGCGTACTTCGGCGCCATCTCCCGCATCGTCGCCTTCAGTCCCTCGTGGATCGAGAAGATGTCGTCGATCAGCGCGACGTACATGAGCGCATGGCGCGATTCGTCGATGGCGTGGTGCTGGATCTGGCGCGCCACGTCGGCATCGGGGGTCGATGCGGCGAGGTCCCACAGGTCTTGCGAGCCCTTCCCCTCGCTTTGCGAGTTCGTCGCGAGCGACAGCGCCATCCACTGCGGATCGGCGGCGCTGGCCCGGAAGAGCTCGCCATATTCCTTCCGCCCATAGGGCGGCGGATACCTGTTGCAGGAAAGGGCGAGGATGCGCCGGTAGTTCGGCAGCCCCCGGAAGCCGTGGGCCCGCAGGGCCTGGCTGGTGATCCTGGCTACGACGTTCATGAGCGGCCCCCGGGGG
>DATHGU010000405.1:0-2627 GCA_035317495.1 Solirubrobacteraceae bacterium | reverse complement strand
GCGCCCGGGAGGAGCTTCCCGTTGAGCTCAGGGCCGGTGAATGTGCCACCAGTCAAGGGGACGATGCGCCGCCGGCCTTGTGCGATCGTGCCGACATCCATTGGCTGGCCGAGGGTCGCCTCCAGGCGGTAGACCTTGGTCAGGCAAGGATCGGGGAGCCGGTAGCTCATGGTCGACTCGCCCCCGGGTCATTTGGATGGTGCCCGAGGGCCGTGATGGTGACGCGCATCCAGTCGTGGAGCGGCAAGGCGCCGAGCAGAGCGTCGAGCTCAGTTTTGCTGTCGGCGCGGTACAGACCAAGGATCCTGGCTTCGCCGCTTGCGACGTGAAGCCTCCAGAGGCGGACAAGGTGCCCTTCGTCCACCAGCTTGGCCGCGGCAGCCGCTTCGGCCTTCTCGCGGTGTTCGACCTCCGACTCTGGGGTGCCGTCCGGAATGTTGACTTCGAACTCGACCAGGAATTCCACGAGCGTCCTCCTCCTGCTCCTGATTCAGATTCGACGGCGCCGCGCTATCTGGACACAGTCGCCGCGCCCCCGGGCTCCTGCCCGACCGGCTGGCGCCCGTACGAAATCTCGCGGCGGACGCCTTGAGTGCTGTGGCCATGGTCACGGCTCCCGTCGATGCTGCTCATGTCGACCTCTGTACATCGGGTGCAGGCGCTACGGCCCCGCCTGGCGCTGGTTCAAGCTTTGGCTTCGTGCTGGGGCAAGTTTGCGCGACAGACGCCGGGATCGCGCCCGTGTAATGCCCTGGTCCGCTAGCGGTTCGGTCCGAGGGTATTAGCCGGGTCTTCGAGCAGGCAGAGCGGTTCGGAGGCCCCTGCGTGAGCTGATCCCGAGCTTGGTGAAGACCTTCCGCAGGTGCCATTCGACGGTCCTCGCGCTGATGAACAGCTCCGCGCCAATCTCTGGGTTCGTCCGTCCGTCCCTGGCAAGCCGTGCGATGTGCTCCTCCTGGGGAGTGAGCTCGTCACGGGTGTCGTCTCGGCGCTTGCGCACCTTCTCGCCCGTCGCCAGCAGCTCGCGTCGAGCGCGGTCGGCGAATCCCTCTGCGCCCATGGACGCGAACGTGTCGTACGCCTCGCGTAGCTGCTGGCGCGCGTCGACCCTCCGGTTCTCCCGGCGCAGCCACTCTCCGTAGGTGAGCCGAGCACGGGCAAGGTGTGCCGCCATCCGGGACCTGCCGAGGAAGTCGATCGATTGGCGGTAGAACTCCTCGGCTACTCCCCCGTGCTCGACAAGCGCGCACGAGCGCGCCACGGTGCCCTTCGCCCAATGCGTGCCGCTTGCGCTGGCCCGCTCCGACAAGCGGTCGACGGCGTCACGCGCGACCTTCTGCTCACCGCACCTCGACGCGGCCTCCACCAACTCGTACAACGCCCAGGACGACGTGGCGATGTCGCCGGCGTCGGCAGCCTTCTGCGCCGCGTCGAGGGCAAGCTCGTACTGGCCGACGCCGTTGTACAGGATCGCGGTCCCGTGATCGGCTGCGGTGATGGCGCATCCCTCCCCCCGGACCCGGGCGCCGCTCGTCATGATCTCGGCCAGGCTCAAGACTGTAGAAACCTCGCCCCGCCAGGCTGCGAGCCGGAGCGGCATGAACGGCAAGGTCTCGGCTCTCATGCCAAGCGCGAGACTCTCGGCCTCCCTTACAAGTCCATCCGCCAGCGACAACTCTCCAGCTTGGATGTAAAACCCCGCCAGGTAGTCGAGAGCGTAGGGAAGCAAGACCAACGTCCCTGTCGACCGCGCGAGGTCGGCCTGACCGGAAGCCAGCTCAAACCATGCCTCGTCGTCCCACAAGTCCATCGCCGCGATGTTGTAGGCCACGCACAACCAATCCAGTCGCCGCTCGTCAGTTCGATAGGCGCTGAGGGCGCGGGTCAATGTCGGCGCCGATGCGGCGTACCCATCGGTCAAACGGGTCGCCAGGCCGAGCAGCAGTAGCTGCCTGGCCGGCAATGGCTCCGTGCCCACAGGCGCTGAGCGGGCCGCTAAGGCAACGGCAGCGGCATCCGTACCGCTCACGAGACTGCCGGCGTAGATGGCGGCTACCAGCGCTTCCAGGTACGTCGCCCGTGCCAGCTCCGCATCAAGAGGCTCGAGCCGTTGCGCCGCGCGCAAGAGCAGGAGCGGAGCGTCGTTACCGCGCCGCAGGTCAAAGGCCATCTGCGCCCGCATGCGCTGGACCTGCGCTCGCTCGAGCTCATCGAGCGGGCCGGCGTCCGCAGTTGAGAGCAGGGACTCAGTAGCCGGGAAGTCGCCTGCCTCGAGTTTCGCCCCTGCGGCTGCCAGCGCTCGTGACGCTCGCTCGCCAGGGTCAGGGGTAAGGACGACCGCCCGAGCGAAAAATGCGGCCGCAGCGGCGATGCCCCCGCGGCGCTGGGCAATCTTCGCGCAATGGAGCAACTCGCGGGCCACCTCTTCGTCGGGGTCGTTGGCCGCGTGCGCTCGATGCCAGGCGCGCCGATCAGGATCCGCGTCGGGATCGGTGGCGACTGCCAGGGCGCCGTGAACGCCCCGTCGTTCCTCCGCCGAGGCGGCGCGATAGACGCCTGACCTGACGAGCGGGTGGCGAAACCACACCCGGGCGCCGATCTCGAGCAACTGCGCTGCCTCAGCCGGT
>DATHGU010000404.1:0-5297 GCA_035317495.1 Solirubrobacteraceae bacterium | reverse complement strand
CGGATCGTTCTTGGCGATCAACCTCGGCAACATCGGCCGCGCGCTGCCGAGCCTCGCGGTGCTGGCGATCGGCGACGCGTTCCTCGGCCTGGGATTGACGGTCGTCGAGCTGGCGCTCGTGATCCTCGCGGTGCCGCCGATAGTCACGAACGCATATCTTGGCGTCGACGGCGTCGATCGCGACCTGGTCGACGCCGCGCGGGGGATGGGCATGTCAGAGCGGGAGATACTCACACGCGTGGAGCTGCCGCTGGCGGTGCCGCTGATGTTCGCCGGCATCCGCACGGCTGCGGTGTTCGTCGTCAGCACGACCACGATCGCCTCGCTGGCCGGCTTCAGCGGCAGCCTCGGCGACATCATCGCCAACGAGACGAGCTACCACTTCTCCGGCGTGCTTGGCGCGGCGATCTGCGTGGCGGCGCTTGCGCTGGCCGTCGAGGGTGCGCTGACGCTCTTGCAGCGGGCGCTCACCCCACGCGGCCTGCGCGTCACGTGGGGGATGCGCACACGCCAGCGTGCACCGGCTCCCGGCCTGACATGAGAGCGAATATTTAATATTAATATTAATATTTTTTATGATTTTCCGATCAACAAGTCCACAAACCAGGAGGCGGCGTATGACGGATACGCGATGGAGCAGGTTGAGGACCCGTGCCGGGAGAGGCGCGGCGCTGCTTGCAGTGACGGGGCTGGGCGTCGGGCTGGCGGCGTGCGGGAGCAGCAGCTCGACGTCCTCGAGCGCGACGACGGCCGGCACGCCGGCGCCGGCCGCGAGCGGGCCGGGGGCGGGCAAGCCGACTGTGTCGATTGGCGACAAGAACTTCCCGGAGGAGAACATCCTCGGGTCGCTCTACGCCAAGGCGCTGCAGGCGAAGGGCTTCACGGTCAAGCTGAAAGACAACGTCGGCTCCTCGGAGATCATCTACAAGGCGCTGCAGTCGGGCCAGATCGACATGTATCCGGAGTACACCGGAGTGTTCCTGACGGCCGTAGCGCAACAGACGAAGCTGCCGACGAGCGCCGCCGACGCGTACAAGCAGGCCAAGGCGTTCGCCGAAGGCAAGGGCTACACGCTGCTCAACTACACGCCGTTCTTCGACTCCGACGCGCTGGCCACGCTGGCGGGCTACGCCAGCGAACACAAACTGTCGAGCGTCGCGGACCTGAAGCCGCTGGGCAAGAAGGTGACGCTCGGCGGCGCGCCCGAATTCGCGACGCGCTTCCAGGGCCTGCTCGGCCTGGAGAAGGAATACGGCGTGAAGCCCACGTTCAAGCCGATCGCAATCGAACTGTCCTACAAGGCGCTGGAAGGCAAGCAGGTCGACGTGCAGGACGTGTTCACGACCGACGGCCAGCTGCTCGGCGGCAAGTTCAAGCTGCTCGCCGACCCGAAGCACGTGTTCGGCTTCCAGAACGTCGCGCCGATCGTCAAGAAGAGCGTGCTGAGCGCCGAGGGCCCGGCGTTCGAAGAAACGCTCGACAAGGTCAGCGCGCTGCTGACGATCCCCGCGATCCAGCAGATGAACAAGGCCGTGACCGTCAACAAGCAGTCGGCGAGCAGCGTCGCCGAACAGTTCCTGAAAGCCAACGGCCTGGCCTGATGTGAGCGCCGTCGCGCGCCGCGTCTCCTGCGAAGCTTGGGAGATGCGGCGCGCCGGCGGTGGCAGGAGGGTGACGCGAATCGCCCTCGCCGTGGCGGGCGCGGCGCTGCTGCTGCTCGCGCTTGCGCAGGTCTTGCTGCCGCGTATCGCCGCCAGCAGGATCTCCTCGCGCGTGGGCAAGTACGGCCACGTCGAGCGCGTGCACGTATCGGCCTGGCCGGCCGTCGAGCTGCTGTGGGGCGATGCCGATTCGGTGAGCGTGACGGCGAGCGAGCTGAGGCTCAGCCCCGCGCAGGCCGCGCATGTGCTGTGGCAAGGCCGCGGCGCCGACCGCATGGACCTGACGGCGCGCAGCGCGCGGCTGGGGCCGCTGGCGCTGACCAATGTGCGCCTGCACAAGCGCGGCCGGCGGATGAGCGCGCAGGCGCACCTGAGCGCCGCCGATGTGAAGGCGGCGCTGCCGCCCGGCTTCGACGTGCAGCTGCTGGGCAGCCGGCGCGGCCAGGTCGAAGTGTGCGCCAGCGGAGGCCTGTTCGGCGTCGGCGCGTCGGTCGACGCGCTGGCCGGCGCGAGCGGCGGGCGGCTCGTCGCGCACCCGCGCGGCCTGCTGCTGCAAGGACTGCAGCTCATGCTGTTCTCCGACCCGCATGTATACGTCGAAGGCGTCGCCGCGCAAGCCGCCGGCGGCCCCGGCGGCGCGCCGGGCTACCTGCTGAGCATCAGCGCGAGCCTGCGCTGAGGCACGCGTGGCGCGCGCCGAGTCGCGCGCGCCCGCGCCGCGTCGAGCCGGTGCCTGCGCGCGGGGCCGTCGAGGGTCAGGCCGCGGCCGGCACGTCGGCGGCCGGTGCGGCGGCGCGCGCGTGCACGCGCATCGGCAGGCCGTCGCGCGGGCTGATCGTCGGCATCTGGCGGATGTGAAGCTCGAAGTCGTCGCGCAGCGAGAGCGTGCAGCGGGCGAGGATCAGCGAGGCGATCGCGCGCACCTCGAGCTGGCCGAAGCGCATGCCGATGCACGTGCGCGAGCCTCCGCCGAAGGGGACGTAGGCGCCCTTCGGCAGCGCCGCGCGCGCCTGCGGCGTGAAGCGCTCGGGCCGGAACTCGTCGGGGTCCGCGAACACGTCCGGCAGGTGGTGGCTGGCCCACGAGGAGTAGTTGACGAACGCGCGCGCCGGAACGGCGTGCCCGGCGAACTCGAACGACTCCAGCGCGCGCCGCGGGCCGACCCACGCGGGCGGGTACTTGCGCAGCGTCTCGTCGAGCACCATCTCCAGCTCCGGCTGGCCGATCTTCGATCGGTCGCCGGAGGTCAGCTGGGCGACGGTCGGCGCGCCGCCGGCCGCCGATCGAGGATCGACCAGCTCGTCTTGCTCGGCGATCAGGCGCGCCGCGATCTGAGGGTTGCGGGCGAGCTCGTAGAACATGAACGAGACCGTCGAGGTCGTCGTGTCGTGGCCGGCGAACATCAGCGTCATGACCTCGTCGCGGATCTGCACGTCGCTGAGCGTCGTGCCGTCCTCGTCTTGCGCGTCGAGCAGCAGGCTGAGGATGTCCTGTCCGCGCCGCCCAGTCGCGCGGCGCTCGGAGATCTCCGAGTAGATCAGCGTGTCGAGCTGGCGAGCGGCCTGCTGCATGCGCGCCCAAGGCGAGCCGCGCATGCGAAAGACGCGCAGCAGGTAGTCGGAGGAGTAGAAGGACAGCGCGCGCTCGAACAGCCCGGCGGCATCGATCGCGCGGGCGCGCTCGCCGTCGGGGTCGAGGCCGAACAGCGCGCGCATGGCCACGCGCAACGCCAGCCTGCGTGTCCACGAGTACAGGTCGAGCTCGGCGCCGGGCTGCAGCCGATCGAGCGCCCGCTCGGTCTCCGCCACGATCGCGTCGACCGACGCGGCGATGTGATCGCGGTGGAAGGCCGGCAGCATGATCTGGCGCGAGCGCCGGTGGAACTCGCCGTCGATCGTCAAAAGTCCGTCGCCCATCAGCCCGATCAGGTCGCGCAAGTGGCCGTCGCGCCAGCTGAAGTTGGAGGCGTGCGAGACGAGTATGTGATGGTTGGCCTCCGGCCCGAGCATGAACACGACGTTGCTGTGCAGCAGGCGGATCGTGAAGATCGGGCCGTAGCGCTCGTAGTACTCGAGCAGCATCTCCAGCGGTTCTGCCGCGAAGCGCCGCGTGCGGCCCAGCGAGAAGCGCGTCTGGCCGGGCGGGAACGGAACGTCCGAGCGCTCGCTGCGCAGGTCTTCGAGCATCACCGACAGCGGCCTGACGTTGAGCATCGGAGGGGGACCCACGAGCGCCACTCGAGCAAGCCTAACCGAAGACTGGCCGGGCGGCCAGTTTCATATCTCGACGGCGCGGCGTCGCGCGTGCGGGGCCGCGCGCTCGAGCGTGGGGCGCGCTCGGCGCTGGCACCCGCCGGCGAGGCCTGCGGCGCTCAGGTCCCCGGCCGGTGCCAAGCCTTGGCATACTGAGCGAGCGCGAAGGGTGCCGAATGCCCCGCCACGCAAATCGCGGGGGCGTAGCTCAGTTGGTTAGAGCGCTGCCCTGTCACGGCAGAGGTCGCGGGTTCGAGTCCCGTCGCTCCCGCTTTTGGTGCCCCGCCTGATCCCTTGCTTCCGGGAGCGGCTTGCCGCCTGGAAGTAGGGGAGGAAGTCCTCGCGAGGCTGTACGGCGACGATGCGTCCGCCCTGCGCCCACACCTGCTCGAACAGCGAGAGCAGGAGCTTGCGCCGCTCGGCCGGCTCCGTCTCGATCTCCCAGAAGTTCGAGAAATCGTTGAGCAGCTCCTTGGCCCGCTCGATGCCTGGGTCGGCGGGCGCGCCGAGGCGCTGTACCTCATCCGAGGGCGGGGTCGTGGCTGACGTTGCGGTCGTCATTGCTGGCTCCTCCTTGGTCGTGCGAGCAGGCGATCGGAGCAGAGCTTGAAGGCGATCTCAAGCCGCGTGCTTCGCTTATTCCGTTGAGATTGGTGTTCTATCCCCCTTATCGGGGTCGGTTAGCCCGCTGTGATCGCGGGGATTTGCAGCAGATTTCTGCCGTGCGGGGTCACTCGTTTCATCATGCGAGGACGGAAACGAGGACGGAAACGAGGACCGATACGAGGGCAGAAACGAGGTGTAGGCGGCTACAGAGCGCCGTCGTAGAGCTCGTCCGACCGCCTGGCGGCGCGCGTCGGGAACACGAAGTCTCCGAGGCGATGGACGAGCCCGGCGCCCGCGAGACGGGCGACAGCATCGACCGGATCGCCGGGGTCTCCCAACTCGCGTCCTAGCTCCTCGACTGTCCAAGGCACAGGGTCGTGGAACAGGACGAGCAGAACCGTCTTCTCGCTTCCGTCTATGCGGTCGCCGGGTGTCTCGTCGGCCGGGATGCAGTCTGTAGCGCTCATGGGGCTCCTCTCGGTCTCGGCACCGAAGAAAGCGCAGGCGAGCACGACCGGCCGTGGATCGAGAGCTACGGTTCGGACGCGGCATCGAAGGCCTCTACTTCGGTGTCCACAGGCCGGGGCGGGCGTTAGCGCGCTCGTCCCGGCCGCTTGGTTTTCGGTTGGGCGGCGATCAGAGCAGAACTAGCGTGCGATCTCAAGAGGCCTCTGGTGACCCCCTCGCTTGCGTCGGGCACGAGCCGAGACCGTTGCGCATCTCCATCGAGAGATCCATCGGCGCTCCAGGCTAAGGTGCCGTTGGTGAGCCAAATCGA
>DATHGU010000403.1:0-11032 GCA_035317495.1 Solirubrobacteraceae bacterium | reverse complement strand
GGAATGCCTGCGACTACCGAGCGTCGCGCGTGGCACGGAGCTCGTACAGCATCGCGTCGCGACAACCCCGCCTGCGCTCGGCCTTCTTCGCCGACGACAGCTTGTGCGGCTTGCACAGCAGGCAGCCGGCGCGACGCTGCTTGGGTCGCCCTCGCTTGTGATTCGCCATACGTCCATGATGGTAGACGTTCGTCTGCGGGTCTCCGCTGGATGGCGCTGATCCCACTGGGCCATCCCAAGCGCCCGGCATGATGGCGAGGTGCCCAGGATCAGCTTCTTCTACGGCATCGCGATCACGATGTACTTCTACGATCACGAACCGCCTCATTTCCATGCCCACTACGCCGAGCGCCACGCCGTGATCGCTATCGCGAGCGGCGAGGTGCTGGTCGGTGGTCTGCCGGCTCGCGCGCTCAAGCTCGTGGCGGAGTGGGCCGATCTACACCGCGGTGAGCTCGAAGCAGACTGGGTTCGCGCCAAGGGTGGCGGCACCCCTGAGCCGATCGACCCGCTGCCGTAAAATGAGACCATGGACGTTGTAAGGGTCACATCCGTACAAGTGCTTGGCCACTACCGGCTAAGGATCGGCTTCGACGATGGCAGCTCGCGTGATGTCGATCTCACAGGAGAGCTGCACGGCCCTGTGTTCGAGCCACTTGCTGACGCCGACTTCTTTGCGCAGGTTCGGGTGGACGACGAGCTGGGGACCGTTGCGTGGCCCAACGGAGCGGACCTCGATCCTCTCGTTTTGCACGGCGACTTCGAGCCGGCATCGCGCTTCGTTCATCGCTGATCGCTGACGCCCGATCGCGCCGAGCGCTCGGCCTTGCAGATGGTTGTTTATGGAGACCAAACCCCGACGTCCGAGTCGAGGCCCTCCGACTGGCCCTGGCGGACCATTCGAACGCTGCTGGCCGGGGGTTGAGTCCCCCGCATGGTTCTTCCGCCCCTGGCGGTTGCAACGACGTCTTGCGCCGGCCCGCTCAACGTGCGCTTGCACGCGCTCGTTGTGGAGGACAGAGCGCCGGGTTAGCGCCTACCGTCGGTTAGCAACGAGCGACTGATCCACTAGCCTGGGTCCGGTTATGCTGGTCGCATCTCTGCTGGCCGTAGATCTTTCTTGCGGAAACTTACGGGGCCGTTTCAAGCCGGAAGAACCTCGGCTGGGAAAAAGTCGTCCCCGGTGTTCAAGTGCGTCGAAGACTGCCTAGCCGAATGGATAAGGAAGTCAGCGCACCCGGAGAAAACGAGCGACCAGCTAGTCGACATAGCATTTGACTGCTGCATAGCGCGGCAATCCACAGGAGGCTAGATCGTGGGCGTTGGCTAGACACACCAAGATGAACCGTCCGCAACGGCACGCGACTTGGCGGTGGACCTGTTCACCGGCTATTTCGGCATTGGGGTCGTCTTGGGCATCCTCGGCGGCATCTTTGCCGTCTCCGTCCACAAAATTGTCGAACACGAGGCGACGATCTTGCTCACGATGGCAGCAGCCGACGTAGCCCTGCTTGCGGTCATCCTGACCGCGACCGCATTGGTGGCCGGACTGCTACAAGACTACTTTGAGCGAGTAATCGAGAGAGCCGCTGGATTGCGCGGATTCTTTCGGCCATTTCGGATCATGGCGTCGGTCTGCGCTGGCGCGGCCCTCGTGGCATTTGCCGGAGCGATGGTCGCCGACTCGAGCGATGAAGTACTGCGGGCTTCGCTTTTCGGCCTGGCCAGTGGGTTGACCACTTGGGCGATCGTCGGAAACGTGTGGCTGATCTCGATCTTCATGGATCAGTCCAACAAGCAACGGGGCCTGGCCCGTGCCATCGAGACCTTCAAGAAGAACCGACCGGAGACACCCAGCGATAAGACACCTAGCCCGAAGCCGCCCAGGAGGTAGCGCTGGCGCTCGTCCTGCGAGCAACGCGTCGCCGGGCTGCAGGTGCGACTTGACGATCTCGGCGCGCAGCAGGCCGAGACCGACGACGATGGCTCCAGGGCGCCCACGGCTGACGACCTCGCCGCGGTCGCCGGCCAGCTCGAAACGTTGATCGCCGACGGTCAGCCCGAGCAGATCAAGGCGCTGCTGCGTCTGCTGATTGCCGAGCTGCGCGTCAACGGCAAGGCTGACATCCGGCCGACCTACCGTGTCCTGACGCCCGACCGCTTCCCTACGGCCGGGGTTTGCGCAACGTCAGGAAAAGTGGAGACGGTGGTGTGTGGTTGCAGCTGATAGTGGGCCGTCCGGGAATCGAACCCGGAACCTTGGGCTTAAGAGGCCCCTGCTCTGCCGGTTGAGCTAACGGCCCGGAGGCGCCGGCGCGAGGTCGCCGGATCGGTGTGCGATTCTAGCCGAGCGGAGGGCTATTTCGTCTTGGTCGTGGAGGTCGTGGCGGGTGCGGGCGTCGTTTTCACGGCGGTGCCTTCGAAGCCGCCGCTGCCGCTCGCCTTGCCGGTGTAGACCGTGCCGTTCGTGGTGGTCGTGAGGATGCTGCCGCCGTTGGGGCTCTTCTTGACGGCTTCGAGCTCGCTCTTCACGCGCGCGCGCTGGGCGGCCGGCGCGAGGCTGACGGCCTTGCTCGTGGCGAGGTCGCCGACGCGGGTGTTCTTCGCCTTGTAGGCGTACTCGGCGAGCGCCGCGTAGTAGGACGCGTTCTGTGGTTCGGCGGCGACGACGAGCTGCAGGACCTGCACCGCCGAGGCCGGCTGGTTGAGGCCTTCTTCGCCGAACACGCGCACCATCAGCTTGGCCAGTTCGGCGCTCGGCTTGGGGGGGTTGAGCGCCAGGTAGCTTTCCCACGAGCGGGCGGTCTTGGCGAACAGTTCCTTGCCCTTGGCCGTGGGGGCTCCGGTGTTGCGGTCGACGTACGCTTCGCCGCCGGCTTCGTGCAGCTGCGCGAGCGTCAGTTTTTCCCACGCCGCGACGTTGCTTGGCTGCGCCCTGGTCGTCTTTTCGTATTTCTTGATCTGGTTGGAGAAGCTCGCGCCGCCAGAGCCTTCGTTTTCAGTCGCGGCGTTAAGCAGGCCGCCACCACCCGTGCCGGCGCCCACGCCGAACAGGATCAGGCCGCCGCCTACCAGCACCGCGAGACCTACGTAGATCACCTTGACCGCCCGGCGGCGGTGGCGTCCCCTGAGATCGAACAGCATCAGCTTGTGTGGTCTGGGTCCACGTGGTCGACTATCTGTTGCACGCTTGGCTCCGCTGCGTCATCCGGTGTCGGCGCCGGATTCCCCGGAGAAGCTCCGGCGCCCTGAGTGCTCGCCGCCGCCCTCCGGCCGACAAGCGATGCCACCAGGATACTCGCCTCGTAGAGCAGGTACAGCGGCACCGTCTCCAGCACCAGCGTGATCGCGTCTCCCGGTAGGAAGGCGGCGACCACCGCGCAGGCGACGATCGCGTAGCGACGGTTCTTGCGCAGCTGCTCGACCGTCACGAGCCCGATCCGGGTCGTCGCGAGGATCACGACGGGGACCTGGAAGACCAGGCCCATCGCCACGAGTATCGTCGCCGCGAATTTGTAGAACGTGCTCGCCTGCACGAGCACGTTGAACTCGCTCGCGTTGAAGTTCACGAAGAAGCGCACGGCGGCGGGCAACACGACGAAGTAGCCGAACAGCACGCCGATCACGAACAGCACAGGAACCGCGCCAAGCAGCGGCATGACGGCGCGTCTCTCATCGGGCGTCAGCGCCGGCAGGACGAACCCGTAGAGCTGGAAGAGAATCAGGGGCAGCGAGAAGACGAGCGCGAACAGCAACGACACCGTGATCGTCGTCGTGAACGGCTCGCCGACGCCCAGGGTGACCGGGTTGTCGCCGGTCGGGTGGCGCGGGATCTTCGCCACATCTGCCTTCATCGCGGCGATCAGGGCCGGGACCTGCGCGCGGGCTTCCGGCGACAGGCCACTGTCCGGCTTCTGGAGCGCTTCGAGCGCGGCGCGCGTGTCGCCTGCGAGCTTCAGGACGGCCTGCTGGGCGAGCACCGCCTGGCCGATCGTTCCCTGGCCCTTGGCGACCTGCTTTCTGGTCTGCGTCTGCAGGGGCTTGTTGAGGATGTGCAGCAGGGCATGGTTCTGCCACAGGCAGAACCCGAAGGCGACGGCCAGCACCGCCGCGCTGACGATCAGCCGCGTGCGCAGCTCGTCGAGATGGTCTACGAGACTGAGCCGATCCTCGTGGCCGATCGGGCGGATCGCACTAGCCATGGGCCACTGAACCTACCACCGCGCCGTCGGCGCCCGTGCGCCTGCCCCGCGTGCCGCGGGGCCCGCCTGGGCGAACGACCGGTAGCACGGCGGCCGGACTAAAGCCCCCGCCCCTACGCGTCGATGACTCACGTGAGCAAGCGATGAACCCCCACGAAAGCCCCGATATCCACCCCCAGACACCGCAGCCCGCCAAGGCACGGAAGAACGCGCCCGCGACCCCTGAGCTGCAGGCGACCAGTAGAGCGTGCACACCCGATCGGCTGCACATCTGCTTCAACTGCGCCGGCGAGCTCGTCTATCCCTTGGATTGGTCCGAGGAAGGCCTGCGGCACTGGCGGATCGTGTTGCGCTGCCCCGAGTGCG
Source organism: Solirubrobacteraceae bacterium (assembly GCA_035317495.1). Lineage (GTDB taxonomy): Bacteria > Actinomycetota > Thermoleophilia > Solirubrobacterales > Solirubrobacteraceae > Palsa-744. The sequence goes on along the minus strand of DATHGU010000403.1, from coordinate 6,464 downwards.
AGTCGCGCCGCGAGGGCGTGTTCGAGCAGGCGGCCGTCGAGCTGCTCGACGACGAGCTCGACCGTGCCGCGAGCGCGCTGCTCGGCGACCTGCGGCGCATGACGCACGCGAACATGTCTGAGGAAGTCGAGTTCTTCATCAAGGCGCTCGACGCCGACCTGATCGTCCCGTCTGACTTTTAGCGATATCGCTCGACGACCGCGTCGGCCACCATGTCCAGCAGCACGGCGCGTCCGTCGGTGAGGATCGCGGGCAGGGCGGCCTTGGCGTCGGCAACGACGGCCAGCGCTCGCTCCCTTGCCTCACCCAATGCGCCGGTCGCGGCGATGCGCTCGCACAGCTGCTCGGCCTGCTCGGGTCCGTCGAGCGAGGCGAGGTCGAACGTCGCGAGCTCGCGATCGTGCTCGCGCGCGAGGATGAATGGCAGCGTGACGGTGCCGTCGAGCAGGTCGGTGCCGCGCGCCTTTCCCGTGCGCTCGACTGGACCGGAGACATCGAGCACATCGTCGAGCATCTGGAAGGCCAGCCCGATGCGCCGTGCGAACGCGCCGAGCGCATCGGCCAGCTCGTCGGTCCCGTCGGCCGCCGTGAGGGCGCCGAGGCGGCAGGCGGCCTCGAACAGGGCGGCGGTCTTCAGCTCGCAGCGGCGCAGGTAGCGCCCGACGGCGACATGCGCGGCGTAGGCATCCTCGCGTTGCAAGAGCTCGCCCGCTGCGAGCGCGGAGCTGGCATCGGACAGGGCGCGCAGCTGGCTCGCGCTGTCGTTGCGGGCCAGCTCGGCGAAGGCCAGCGAGAACAGCAGGTCACCGGTCGCGACGGCCACCTCGCGCCCGGCGATGGCAGCCACCGTGGGGTGTCCGCGGCGCAGCTGGGCGCCGTCGATCAGATCGTCGTGCACGAGCGTCGCGGAGTGCACGAGCTCGACGGCGACGGCGGCGCGGACGAGCCGCTCCTCGCCCTCGTCGCCGTCCGGCGGTCCGCCGGCGGACTGCGCGGCGAGCACCACGAGCAGTGGACGCAGGCGCTTGCCGCCGGCGCGAACTGTGGCGGTGGCGTGCGAGGCCAGCGGGGCGCCGGCCTGGTCTGTGACGCGCTCGAGGTGCAGCTCGGTACGGATCATCCGCTCGCGCAGCCGCTCGCCGCCACGGCGCATGATCGTCTCGACGCCGTCGATCCCCTGCGCCGGGCCGCCCGCGGCGGCGCTGGGCACGGCGCTCATCTGCTCGCCTCGGCGGGCACCGTGCCGGCGTGTATCGCGACGATCCCGCCGGCCAGCAGCAGGTAGTGGACTTCACACAGTCCCGCCTGCTGCATCTCCGCAGCAAGCGCCGCGGGCCCCGGGAACCGCTTGACCGAGTTGGGCAGATATTTATATGCGTTGGAGATCGTGCTGCCCTGACCCCGCCCGCCCCGCATTGGCGCCAGGGCGCGTGCGGTCGACTGGGCGAGGCGGCCTAGTGCGGGCACCAGGCGGTCGAACCACAGGCTGTAGAACTGCGACAGCGGCGGCTTGACGGGGGTCGTGATCTCGAGCACTACGACGCGGCCTCGGGGACGCACGACGCGTACCATCTCGGCGAGTCCTCGCGCGAGATCGTCGAAGTTGCGCGCACCGAAGCCGACCGTCGCCGCGTCGAACTCGTCGTCGGGATACTCGAGCGCCAGCGCGTCGCCCCACTCGAAGCGTGGGCGTACGGCGGGGCTGTGGGCGTCGCGGTCGCGCGACCGTCCCTTGGCGCGCGCGCGCGCCAGCATGCCCTCGGCGAAGTCACTGCCCACGACCTCGCCACCAGGCGCGACACGCGCGGCGAGCGCGAAGGCGAGGTCGCCCGTGCCGGTCGCGACGTCGAGCACGCGGTTGCCCGGCTGCACGCGCGCGAGGTCGGCGGCGCGCTCGCGCCAGCGATGGTGCAGGCCGGCGGTCATCGCCGTGTTCAGCACGTCGTACACGCCGGCGATCCCGTCGAACATCGCCCGCACCTGCGACGCCTCGAGCAGTCCCGGCGCCGACGCGCCCGGACCGGAGTCGACCTCACGGAGCCCGTTCGCGCCACTCGGTCCGGTTTCAGCGCCAGCGCCTTGCTGAGCAGGCATGACTGGGACGCTACTTGAGCTGCGACAGGAAGGCGACGACCGCCTTGAACTTCTGCGGCGGGAGGTTCTTGAAGGAGGGCATCGGCGCCGTCGGGTTGACGAGCGTTCGCGCGATCGCCTGTTGCGGCAGCCGGCCGCCGATGTTCGTCAGCTGCGGCCCGGGTCCGTCATTGCCGTTGTCGCCGATCTTGTGGCAAGCCAGGCAGCCCGACTGGGCGACGACCTTCTTGCCGGCTTCGTATTCGGCGAGCGTCTGGCCGCCGGCGTTGCGCACCGCCTGGGGCGTCTTCAGTTCGATCGCGGTCGGCGAGCCGGCGTTTGCGCCGGAGTACGTGAGAAACGCGATCGCGCCGATCACCGCTATTCCGGTCAGCGTGGCGATCGGTCGCCGCTCGGGACGGCGCTCGGGCCCGCGATCGTAGAAGGGCAGCAGGAACAGCAGGATCATGGCGAGCGTCGGCACGCCGATCGTCGCGAGAGGGACGAGGCTCGGCGGCTTGACCACGCGCAGGACCTCGAAGAGGAAGAAGAAGTACCACTCCGGTCGCGGCACGTAGGTTGTCGTCGTGGGATTGGCCTTCGAGCCGAGCTCGGCGCCGAGCACCAGCGACATCGTGATGATGATGGCCATCACGACACAGGCCATCGCCCCGTCCTTGGCGACCGCATAGGGGAAGAACGGCTTGCCCTGAGCCTTCTGGATCGAGTATTCGCGGAGGTACTCCTCCTTCTCGTGCTTGTTCATCGCGCGCTAGACCTCCTCCTCGAGCAGCTCAGCACGCTCTTTGGCCTTCTGCCACGGCGGTGCGGTCGTGCCGAGCTTCGTGACGAGGTACAGGTGGGCGCCGATCAGCGCGACGATCAAGCCGGGGACGAGCAGCATGTGGATCGCATAGAAGCGCGACAGCGTGGTCGCTCCGAATTCCCCCCCTCCGCGTAGGAAGTCGCTCAGGTAAGGCCCGATCAGCGGCCCCGTGCCGTTGATGTTTACGCCGACGATCGTCGCCCAGTAGGCGCGCTGGTCGAACGGCAGCAGGTAGCCGGTGAAGGACATCACCATCGTCAGGATCAAGAGCACGACGCCGATCACCCAGTTGAGCTCGCGCGGGTACTTGTAGGCGCCGAAGAAGAACACGCGTCCCATGTGCAGGAACACGAGGATCACCATCACGCTCGAGCCCCACTTGTGCATGCCGCGAACGAACTGGCCGAGGAACACCTCGTTGGTCACGTGGCGGATCGACTCGTACGCACCGCCCGCGGGATCCGGGCGGTAGTACATCGCCAGGAACACGCCTGTGACGGCCTGTGAGAGGAAGGCGAACAGCGTGGCGGAGCCAAGCGTGTAGAACCAGTTGGTGCCCTTGGGCACCTTGCGGAACAGCAGCCAGCGACCGGTGCCGCTCAGCGAGGTGCGCTCGTCGACCCAGTCGACGACCGTCGTGCCCGCCTCTTTGGCCTGCTCGATCGGGCCGGCGGCGCCGTTCTGCTCACCCGGGCGCGGTGGCGGCGCCTGCAGGGCGGACGGCAGCGGTGGGGCGGGGAGCTTGGGCAGTTTGGGCACGACGCGCTCGCCTCGCTCTTAGGGTTTCTGGGCCGTGGGCCGCGACGGGTAGAGGTACTGGCCGATGCCGTCGATCGGCTCGCCGGGGTCGCGCGGGGAGAAGCGCCGCAGCTCGCTGTTGACGCTGAAGCGGGGGCCGATCTGCACGGCTTCGCCCGACACGCGGGTGTAGAAGCGGTCGAGCGGGCGCACCGGCGGACCGCCGACGCGCTTGCCCAGCAGGTCGTACACGCCGCCGTGGCAGGGGCAGATGAAGCGCTCGGCGGCGTCCACCCAGCGCACCGGACAGCCGAGGTGCGCGCAGCGGCTGGAGATCGCGATGTACCGAGAGCTGCGATCGTAGGGGTCGGTGTCGATCTTCGGGTTGAACTTGCGCACGTAGACGGTCGTCTTGCCCGCCTCGCCGATGCCGGCCGTGAGCGTGACGATGACCGGCGTGTAGTTGTCTTCGGTGAAGTCGCTCGCCGTGCCGACGGTCTCCCACGTGTGCGGCGTGCTTTTGAACACCGGGCCGAGCGCGAAGCCGAGAGCCGGCAGCGTGAAGGCGCCCGCCGCGAGCGCGCCGGCCGTGTGCGCGGTGCCGGTCATGAATCGCCGTCGCGTGACCGTCTCGCCCTCGAAGGCGCCGGGGATCATGCGGTCGGCGGTGTACTTGGACTTGTGCTTTGAGTGCTTATCGGACACCGGTCCCGAACAATATCGGGGCAGCGAAAACGGCGTCCAGCCTGGGTCTCGGCTTATGCTGCAGCTACGCCCCGGCCGGTAAGGCGCTTGTGCGCATCGCCTCGATCGCCTCAGGGGCACCGGCGGAGACGAGCCGCTTGGCGTGCCGGTGGGCCTCGCTCGAGCCCCAGCCGACGGCCCGCGCGCCGGCCAGCCAGATGGCGTCGGCCAGCTGGCGCTCGCCGGCGCCCTGCGCTAGCGCGCTGAGCGTGATGGTGTCGGCGAGCTCGGCCACCGAGGGCGTGTCGCCGAGCTCCACCAGGCGCGCGAGGCCGATCGCATACAGCCGATCGCCGGCCAGCAGCCGCAGGTCCGCGTCGGGAGCGCGGACCACGCGCGGCGAGCCGTAGTGCAGCAGGTAGCCCTCGTAGATCGCCTCGACGAGCAGCTCGTACTCCTCGCTGCGAGCCTCCGTCAGCGGGCCTTCGGCGGCGAGGCTGGCGGGGCTGTCGAGGCCGTTTTCGCCCAGCGAGTGGGCAACCGCCTCGGGCGCCACCTCGCGGTCGAGATCCGCGTGCGCGACGCTCGCGCGGTCGACCAGCGTCGCGATCAGCCCACCCTGCTGGCGCAGCATCTCGCGCAGGCGCTCGAGCGCGGCGACGCTCATCCGCGTGCCCCGGCGCGATCGAGGGCGGCGAAGGCCGCCGTCGCGGCGTCGACGGTGCGATCGATCTGCTCGTCGGAGTGCGCGAGCGAGGGAAACCACGCCTCGAACTGCGAAGGCGGCGGGTAGACGCCGCGCGAGAGCAGCTCGCGACACCAGCGCGCATGTGCCTGCAGGTCGCAGGCCTGCGCGTCGTCGAAGTCCCGCACTTCTCGCTCGCTGAAGAACACCGTGAGCAGCCCGGGGGCCGTGACGACCTGCACCGGATGATCGCCGGCGGCCTCGCGCAGTCCCGCAGCGAGCCGCTCGGTGCTCGCGGACAGCTGCGCGTAGGCCGGCTCGTCGAGCAGCTCCAGCGTCGCCAGCCCGGCAGCCACCGCGACCGGGTTCCCGGACAGCGTGCCTGCCTGGTAGACCTCGCCGGCCGGCGCGAGCATGCGCAACAGCTCGGCGCGGCCGCCGAGCGCCGCCGCGGGCAGGCCGCCGCCGATGACCTTTCCCATGATCGTCAGGTCGCCGCTTACGCCCGTGCGCTCCTGCGCTCCACCTCGCGCGACGCGGAACCCGCTGATCACCTCGTCGAGCACGAGCAACGCGCCGTTTGCGTCCGCTCGCTCGCGCAGCAGCTCGAGGAACCCATCGCGCGGCGGCACAAGGCCCATGTTGGCCGGCAGCGGCTCGGCGAGGATCGCCGCCAGCTCGTGCTGGCCGATCTTCGATCGGTCGGTCGCCGCGATCAGCGCCTCCGGGTCGTTCCATGAAATGACGACGGTGCTTGCGGCCGCGCTCGCAGGCACGCCGGGGCTGGCCGACCACCGCCTGCGGCGGCGGTGCCCCGCCTGCGTCGCGAGGCCCGAGCCGGCCTGCGCGAGCAGCCCGTCGACGTGGCCGTGGTAGGCGCCCGCGAACTTCAGCACCTGCTCCCTGCCGGTGGCCGCGCGCGCCAGGCGTATCGCGGTCATCGTCGCCTCGGTCCCCGAGGAGGTCATGCGCAGCATCTCGACGCTCTCCATTCGCCGCACGACCTCGCCGGCCAGCTCGACCTCTGCGGCGGTGGGCGCTCCGAAGCTGGTCCCCTTGGAGGCCGCGTCGTCGATCGCCGTGAGGATCGCCGGGTGGGCGTGCCCGTGGATCAGCGGCCCCCACGAGCAGACGTAGTCGAGGAAGCGGTTGCCGTCGACGTCGACGAGCTCGGCTCCTTCGCCGCGCGCGATGAACAGCGGGTCGCGGCCGATCGCGCGCATCGCGCGCACCGGTGAGTTGACGCCGCCCGGAAGCACCTCGAGCGCCCGGCGGTACAGCTCGGCCGAGCGTGTGTCAGTTACCGAAGGCATCGGCCGATCGGTCGGCGAGCGGCGCCGACCCGGTTGCGGCCCGGTCGAGATCGCCCAGCACGCCAAGCGGGGAGTGCCTCAACGGCACTCCTCATCCATGTTTCCTCTCCCAGGCCTTGAACTCCTCGGTGAAGTAAAGGAGGCG
>DATHGU010000402.1:0-2166 GCA_035317495.1 Solirubrobacteraceae bacterium | reverse complement strand
GGCCGGCGTGAGCGACCGCAAGAAGGCGCGCTCGCAGTACGGCGTGAAGAAGAGATAGCCGGTGCCGCGCCGCGCACCCGCTCAGATCCGCCCCGTCGAGGCGGACGCGATACACCGCTCGAAGCTCGTCCAGCAGGTCATCAATAAGGTGATGCTCGACGGCAAGAAGTCGGTGGCCGAGCGGATCGTCTACGACGCGCTCGCGGTGATCGCCGAGCGCAGCGACAAAGACCCGATCGAGACGCTCGAGGCGTCGATCAAGACGCTGACGCCAACGCTCGAGGTCCGCTCGCGCCGCGAGAAGACGATGGCCCAGCGGCTCGCCAACGAGCTGACCGACGCGCTCGCCCAGCAGGGCGGCGCCTACAAGCGCAAGGACGACATCTACCGCATGGCGCAGGCCAACAAGGCCTTCGCCCACTACCGCTGGTAGGAGCGAACCGATGACCGGCGCTGGCCGGCGTCCTCGGTCGCTTGCGTGCAAAGCACGCGGCGCTCCCTGCGTCCTTGGCCAGCTTGATCCTCGGTCCGCTCCCGCGCGCAGGCAAGTCGAGGGTTCGCCCCGGCCAGCCTTAGCTCCCGCTGGCGTCTTCCTTGACCCACGCGACCACGCTCGCGCGCCCGGCGCGCTGCGGCGCGGTCCCTTTCCGCAGCTCGCGCTCCACGCGGTCCAGCCCTTCCCGCAGCTCCTCGGGATGGTCGCGCTCCATCCGCTCGAAGTAGCTGGTCTGCGCGCGGCGCTCGCGGTCGAGCAGGAGCACGGGGTGACCGAGCATTGCCGCCATCGAGCCGTCCTGCAGGTCTGAGTAGACGACCGGGATGCGTCGCGCTCCGGGCAGCTCCTCCATCAGCTGCGCCAGCGGCATGTGCGTCTCGTTCATCCACGCGCGCGAGCTGGGGAAGTAATCGAGGCACCACGCGTCGGCGATGTCCTCTCGCGTGAAGAGCATCACCGCCAGGCGTCCTTGCGGCCGGATGATCCGTCGCGCCTCGGCAACCGCCTGCTCGGGCGCGTCGACGTGGTGGAGCATCGAGACGAGCATCGCCGCATCGAAGCTCTCCGCCTCGATGGGAAGCGCACGAGCATCGGCGAGCATCGTCGCGAGACCCTTGGCGGCCGCATGCGCGAGCATCTCGGTCGAGCGATCGACGACGAGCGGCTGCCACCCCTCGGCGCGCAGCGCGAGCGCGTAGTTTCCGGTGCCGCCCCCGAGGTCCGCCAGCTTCCGGCCGGGCGCATCGGCGAGCGCCGCCCGCAGCGGCCCGAGCACCGATGGGCTCGCCGCTCGTGTCGAGTCATACGCAACAGCCTGCGTTGAATAGTCCGCGAGGAGGCCTATCCACAGGACGTTAGACAGCATTTCGTCCAGGGTCTTGAAACAAGAAGCTCAGGTACCTAAACTTAAGGTACCGAATGACTTCTGAGCCAACAATCGACTCCGCATCGGCGGCCTCCGCTCCCGGCGCTGCGCCGCAGGCGTCGGACCGCATCGAGCCATACGTGTGGAAGATCGCGGGCGTGGTGATCCTGGGGATGATCATGTCGATCCTCGACACGACCATCGTGAACGTCGCGCTGCGCACGCTCGGACACGACCTGCACAGCTCGATCTCGCAGATTCAATGGGTCGTGACCGGCTATCTGCTGTCGCTCGCGGCGGTCATCCCCGTGACCGGCTGGGCCGCGCGCCGCTACGGCGCGAAGCGCGTGTACATGGTCTCGCTGGTGCTCTTCACGGTCGGCTCGGGGCTCTGCGCGCTCGCCGCCTCGACGACCTCGCTCGTGGTGTTCCGCGTGCTGCAAGGAGCCGGGGGCGGGATGATCATGCCGGTCGGCCAGCTGATCATGGCCCAGGTGGCCGGACCCAAGCGCATGGGTCGCGTGATGGGCATCGTCGCGATGCCGGCGATGCTCGCGCCGATCCTCGGCCCGGTCGTCGGCGGAGCGATCCTGCAGAACCTGCACTGGTCGTGGATCTTCCTCGTGAACCTGCCGATCGGCGCGGTCGCCTTGCTGCTGGCGTGGCGGATGCTGCCGCACACCGACTCGGGTGAGGCCGGTCGTCTGGATGTCTTCGGCCTGGCGGTGCTGTCGACGGCCTCGACGCTGCTGGTGTACGGGCTCAGCCAGCTCGGCTCGCACACCGACCTCGCCGCCCCGCTCGT
>DATHGU010000401.1:0-3666 GCA_035317495.1 Solirubrobacteraceae bacterium | reverse complement strand
GCGCTCGGCGAGATCGAGGTCAGCGCCTTTCCGCTGACCTCGGCGCTGAAGCGCCATCGCATTCTGCGCCTGCCGGTCATACGTGGCGTGGTGGCGCTCGGAGGCTCGCTGGCGATCGGCTTCCGCGCGCTGGAGATCTCGGCGAACGCGCAGCTTCCGCCCGAACCGCGGCCTGGGGAGTCCGGGGATGTCGCGGATCGTGGAGACGACGCAGACGCCCAGCAGGCAGATGAGATTCCGAGGGCGGTCTGGGCGGGGACGATCGTCGTAGCGCTCGCCTTCGCGATCGTCCTGTTCTTCCTGATTCCCGTCGGCTTGACGAGCTTGATCAAGGACCAGCTGGGCTCCTCGTTCCTGTTCTGGCTGATCGAGGGCGTCTTGCGCACGAGCATCTTCCTCGGCTACCTGCTGCTGCTGTCGCGCATTCGCGACCTGCGACGCGTGTTCGAGTACCACGGCGCGGAGCACAAGACGATCTCCTGCTTCGAGGCCGGTCTGCCGCTGACGCCCACCAACGCCCAGCGGTTCTCGCGGCTTCACCCGCGCTGTGGCACGAGCTTCCTGCTGGTCGTCATGATCGTCGCGATCTTCGTGTTCGCGCCGATCGGCCTGCCGGCCTGGTACTGGCTCGTGGCGACCCGCATCCTCGGCGTGCCGGTGATCGCCGGCGTGTCCTTCGAGCTGATCAAGTTCGCCGGGCGCAACCGGAGTCGCCGCTGGGTGCGGGCCGTCATGTGGCCCGGCCTGAAGCTGCAGCTGCTGACCACTCGCGAGCCCGACCTCGACCAGCTCGCCGTGGCGATTGCCGCGCTCGGAGCGGTGCTCGCCCGCGAGACACCCGGCGCGCTGTCGGCCGAGGATCTGATGGGCGTGGAGGTCGTGGCGTAGGCTGCGAGCCGCACCTCGCGCTTGGCGGCACGCCGTGGCCTGTCCATAGACTGGGTCGATGATCGAAGACCTCGTCGAGCAGATCGAAACGCGCTTCGCCGAGCTGGGCGAGCAGATGACGGACGCCGAGGTGATCGCCGACCGCGAGCGGTACGCCGAGGCCGGTCGCGCCTACAGCCAGCTGGAGCCCGCGGCGAAGCTTGCGGCTCACTGGCGCGAGGCGCAGGACACCGCCACCGGCGCGGAGGAGCTGCTCTCCGAGGAGGGCGAGGACTCCGAGCTGCGCGATGAGCTGACCCGCGCACGCGAGCGGATCGAGGAGCTCGAGGAGCAGATCCGCATGGCGATGGTCGAGCGCGACCCGAACGACGACAAGAGCGTGATCGTCGAGATCCAGGGCGGAGCGGGCGGCGACGAGGCGGGCCTGTGGGCAGGCGACCTGTACCGCATGCTCGTCAAGTACGCCGAGCGCCGCGGCTGGCAGTCCGAGCCGATGGACATCGGCGACGGCAAGTACACATTTGCGGTCAAGGGCGACGGCGCGTACTCCGTGTTCAAGTTCGAGGGCGGCACGCATCGCGTGCAGCGCGTGCCGCAGACGGAGTCCCAGGGTCGCGTGCACACCTCCACGGCGACCGTAGCGGTGCTGCCGGAGGCCGAGGACGTCGACGTGCAGATCGACCCCAACGACCTGCAGATCGACGTGTATCGCTCATCCGGGCCGGGTGGCCAGTCGGTCAACACGACCGACTCGGCCGTGCGCGTCACGCACAAGCCGTCGGGGATCGTCGTCTCGATGCAGGACGAGAAGTCCCAGCTGCAGAATCGCGAGAAGGCGCTGCGCGTGCTGCGCGCGCGCATCTACGAGCGCGCGCTGTCCGAACAGCAGGCCGAGCTGGCGGCCGATCGTCGCTCGCAGGTCGGCACTGGCGATCGCGCCGAGAAGATCCGCACGTACAACTACGGCGAGCGGCGCGTCACCGACCACCGCATCAAGCTGACCGTGCACAACCTCGACCAGGTCCTCGAAGGACAGCTCGACGAGCTGACGGCCGCGCTGCAAGCCGACGAGAAGCGTCGTCGACTGCAGGCGCAGGCCGCGACGTGACCGCGCAGCCCGTGCGCTCCGCGCGCTCGCGCGGCACCCCCGTGCGCGAGGCGCTCGACGGCGCGCTCACCGCGATCGCGGCAGCCGGCTGCGAGACGCCGCGGCTAGATGCCGAACTGCTGCTCGCGCACGTGCTCGACGTTTCGCGCGAGCGGTTGCTGCTCGATCGCGACCTCGTGGTGGGCGGCGCCGCGGTGCGCGCCTTCCAGGACGCGGTGCGACGTCGCGCCGCGGAGCGCGAGCCGCTCGCATATATCGTCGGTCGGCGCGGCTTTCGTCGGCTGGCGCTGGCCTCCGACCGGCGCGCGCTCGTGCCGCGCCCGGAGAGCGAGCTGCTGGTCGAGAGCGCGCTCGGGCTGCAGCGTGGCGCGAGGGTGCTCGACGTCGGCACCGGCAGCGGAGCCGTGGCGCTCGCGCTGAAGGACGAGCGCCCGGACCTTGACGTGAGCGGCAGCGACGTGAGCGAGGACGCGCTCGCGCTGGCGCGCGAGAACGGCGCGCGGCTCGCTCTCGATGTCCGCTGGGCGCACGCCGACCTGCTGCGCGGGCTGGCGGACGAGTACGACGCGGTGCTCGCGAACCTGCCGTACGTCGCGGAGCACGAGCGCGCGAGCCTCGCACCGGAGATCCTGCGCCACGAGCCCACATCCGCGCTGTTCGCCGGCCCGGACGGGCTCGACCGCATACGCGCGCTGCTGGCGCAGCTGGCCGGCCGCGAGCGCGTCAAGCTGGTGGTGCTCGAGGTCGGCGCGGGGCAGGCGCAGAGCGTTGGCGAGCTGATCGCCGCGGCGGGCTTCGCTGACGTCGAGTACACGCCCGACCTGGCGGGTATCGAGCGTGTGGTGACGGGGCGGCGCCGATGACACCGACCGCGGGGCTCGACGGCGAGGACGCCAGGCGCCTGGGCGAATGCGTCGCCGGCGGGGGAGTCGCCGTGTTCCCGACTGACACCGTCTACGGCGTCTGCTGCGATCCCGACGACGAGCGCGCGGCGCAGCGCCTGTACGGGCTCAAGGGACGCCCGCCGATGCAACCGGCAGCGGTCATGTTCTTCGCGCTCGAGCCCGCGCTGCATGAGCTCGGAGAGCTGAACGACGGGGAGCAGGACGTGCTGAGGGCGCTGCTACCGGGACCGGTGACGCTGCTGCTCGAGAACCGTTCGGGACGCTTTCTTGCGGCTTGCCGGCGCGACCCGGCGACCGTCGGGCTGCGCGTCCCGCGGCTGCCCGACAGCCTGCGTGCGCTCGGCTCGATTGCCGAGCCCGTCATGCAGAGCAGCGCCAACATCTCCGGCCAGCCCGACGCGCGCACGCTCGCCGACGTGCCTCTCAGCGTGCGCGAGGGCGCAGACCTCGTGCTCGACGGGGGTACGCTGCCCGGGACGCCCTCCACGGTGATCGACCTGCGCGAGTACGCCGTGAACGGCTCCTGGCACATGCTGCGCGAGGGCGCGCTCGCCGTCGATGCCGTGCGCGAGCTGATCGGCGAGGCGCGCTGAGCACGCGATCCCGTCGTCCTGCTAGCCTCGTGGAAGCTGCCGCGACTGGCGCCTGAGGTGGGATCGACCACCGGGGAGCGGCCAGCGAAACCCGCCGCGCGCCTGGGCACCACAAGTCGTCATCGCCTGCTCAAGGAGGGCGCCGTGTCCGAGCTAAGCCCCGATTACTTCA
>DATHGU010000400.1:0-9412 GCA_035317495.1 Solirubrobacteraceae bacterium | reverse complement strand
TCTGGGAGCGCATGAACCGCCTCTCGATTCGATGGCTACCATCCGCCCGCATCCTGCACCCCTGGCTCGAGGCCCGCTTCGACGTCAACACCCAAGGGAGGAGCCCGGTGCACTAGCTGCTCGAGGGTCGGCGCTCATATGTGCAGAAGAAACCTCCGCGACATGGAGTTGATTGGGGCGATGACGACGCACTATGTGGCTTACGGCTTGGGGTTGGACTCCTCGGTTCGGCTCCCCGGAATGACGCCAGGCGCGGGCGAGGGACTTCCGGCGCTCGCGGTGGGGCTCGCGACGCCGAAGGAGCTCACCGGTAGCTGGAGCGGCTCGGACGGGCCGCCCGAGTGGACGGGACGTCTGGGCGACGGCTGCGATCTGACCATCGAGCAGGGCGTTGTCGGGGATCTCCTGTTCAGCTATGGCGACCGCGCGCGCTTTCTCCTGGATGCGAGCGGGAACGATCATCGAGTATTGACAGCGGCCGCGGAGGATTCGACATGACCCCAGGCCCCACTATGTCGCACAACGCCTCGCTGCTCGCGTCGAGCATCAAGGTCCCCCAGAACGTCGTCTACCGCAGCTTCCCCTCGGAGACGGTCGTCCTGAACCTGCAGACGGGCAAATACCACGGGCTGAACGCGACGGCCGGTCGGATGCTCCAGGAGCTCGAGCGGGCCGCGTCCGTTGCGGACGCGATCGGCGCGCTCGAGCCGGTCTACGACCAGCCCCGCGAGGTGCTCGAGCGGGACGCCTGCGAGCTGTGCCGCTCGCTGCTGCAGTGCGGGCTGATCGAGGTCCACGGTGGCCCAGGCGACTGAGCGCGGCTGCGTCCCTGGCACCGCAGGCCTTCACAGCGAACGGATGAGACAGGCGCTCGAGCCCTCCGTGCGGGGTCCGATCGTGGCGCGCATGCCGGTCGGTCGCAGGCTCAATCCGGCCGAGCGCGCGCGCCTGATCGTCGAGATCCTCGCCTCCTACCGCGAGGCGCGCAGAGCGCTGCGCCGGGAGTCGATCGAGGCGGCCGTCGAGCGCCTGCGCGGCGGCCCGGCGGCCGCTGCCGATCGCAGCACTGACCGCGAGGTGCCCTACGAAGCCTGGCGCCTCGGTCGTGCGGTGCAACGCACGTTGACGCTGGTGCCGGGCGACACCCGCTGCCTCACGCGATCGCTGCTGCTGACGCAGATGCTCGCACGGCGGGGGATACCGGCCAAGCTCGTGATCGGCACGCGCGCAAAGCCGAGCTTCTCCGCCCACGCCTGGGTCGAGCAGGCGGGGGAGCCCGTCCTTCCCGCCGGCGAGCACTCGTTCGGCCGGCTCGTCGAGCTGTAGACGCGGCGCACGTCGCCTCCCACCTTTTTCCACCTTGACAGGCCAACGCCGGTCCTTATCATGGCTTGCCTAGTCAGCCGTTTCGCCATGAACGGAGCGGAGACCTACGGCAAAGGAGCGTCTCATGGACGAGAGTTCGCACGGCGAATGGCAATGTGACACGGACAAGGCATACACCGCACCGTCGGTCGAGCTGCTCGGCTCACTGAGCGAGCTCACGTTGGGCACCGGCGGCGGTTGCGGCCCGCACACAAACAAGGAAAAGCTCCACACGGATGGCTTCGGCAACGGTCAGTCGGGCTGCGTCATAAGCTGACGACTACGCCTGGACCGGTGGCCGCTCCAGGCCGCTGATCGTTCCCAGGAGGAGGTCTGCGGTTTCATCGATCCGCTCGATCTCGCGCGGGCGTCGCATGCGCACCATCGGCAGCGCGAGCAGCTCCATCAGGGTGCAGAGCGCTGCCGGATCGCGTTGTTCCCCGAGCAGCAGCGCCAGGTTCGCGTAAAGCGCCCTGACGCGGTCGTTGGGCGGGACGTGCGAAACCGCAGGGCTGCCCCACTCCAGGCAGACGAAACCTCCGAGGGGAACTTCGCAAGGCGCCGGCCTCAGGTGCATGCGCCAGCGTTCGCGTGTGCCGAGCACGCCGATCGACTCGCCGAGTCCGAGCGCCAGCGCCGCCTCACGCCGCAGGTCGATGCAGCGCGGCCCAGCGAGCGCCTCAAGGCGCCCGTTGACGACAAGGACGTCGTCGGCCAGCACCGGCGCCCCCATCGACGCAAGCATCGCAAGCAACGAACTCTTGCCGGCTCCCCTGGAGCCGAGAATCCCCCACGCCATCCCGCCCGCCACGAATGCGCCCGCGTGGAAGCTGTGATCGCCTCTCCAGTACGCGGCCACGATGCCCGTGATCCCCAGCCGCGGCTGTGCGATCTCCGGCAGCGCGGGGGCCCCGGGCAGATGCATCCTCGAGGTGCGCGCGGCGCGATCGATGTCCACCCAGCCGCTCGGCTCACATACCAGGCGCGCGCGCGCATCGTCGAGGAACTCTCTCGGCCTGCCGGCGCCGGCGGCAAGCTCGATATGCCAATCGCTCCATCGATCGGGCGCATTGACGAGCAGGCTGCCGGCACTGGCCAGCGTTGGCAGATGCAGGCCGTAGGCACCTGGACGCGGGGGGTCACCAACTGTCAGGACAATCCCTCCATGCTTTATCAACGCGATCCCCGGACTCATCTTTGCGCACAGCCGTGCGGCCATGTGAGACTCGCGATCCAAGCGGTCTGACGCGCGGGCGACTGCAACAAGTTTCGGCATCAGCGCGGCGTTGTTGCATATCAGGAGATCGCGAACCCCTCGATTCCACGACTGCCCCGGGCTCTATGCGCGCGGACTGATGCGCTCGTTCGCCGGCAAGACGATCCTGGCCGGCGCAGACCTGGAGGTGCCGCCGGGCACCCTCGCCGTGCTGGAGGGTCCCAATGGCGCGGGCAAGACGACGATGCTGCGGATCTTCGCCACGCTCGTGCGGCCAAGCGGCGGCGAGGCCCGGGTCGACGGCTACGACGTGGTGCACGGCGGCGCGCGCGTGCGGGAGCGCATCGGCGCGGCGTTCGTCAACGAGCGAAGCTTGTACTGGCGCCTCAGCGGCAGGGAGAACCTGAGGCTCTTCGCGCGCACGCGCGGCCTGAGCAGGCAGGCGGCCAGAGCACAGGTCGACGCTCTACTGGAAGAGCTCGAACTGGTGGAGATCGCCAGCAAGTGGGCCGCCGACCTGTCGGCCGGCCAGCGCCAGCGGCTGATCATTGCGCGCGCCGGTCTTGGCGAGCCGAGCTGCATGCTGATCGACGAGCCGCTGCGGGGTTTGGACGAGAACGGGATCCAGACGATGCTCTGCTTCCTTGCCGCGCAGGCGCGCCGCGGCGGCGCGGTGCTCGTCGTCGCGCCGAAGCTCGACGAGCTGCGTGCCTATGCCGACGTGCTCTATCGCCTGCGCGAGGGCGTGGTGCTGCCGTGGTCCGAGCACGACGGCCAAAGCGATGACGAAGACCGCTTCGAGCGTTCCGGAACAGAGCAGCCCGACGAGCTTCCTCTGGGTGCCGGCAGATGACGCGCACTTTCGAGATCGTGCGGATCTTCGCGCTGAAGGACCTGCGCATCGCGCTCACCTACCGGCTGAGCTTCGCGCTCGGTCTGGTCAGCGCTTTCTTCTCGATGCTCACGTTCTTCTTCATCACGCGCGTGGTCGGCCACAGCGCGAGCGTCGGCACCCCCTCCCACTATTTCCGCTTCCTCGTGGTTGGAGTGGTGACCGCCAACATCCTGCGCGTCGCGGTGGTGGCGGCTTCCAGCAGCGCGCGCAACGACCAGCTGGAGGGCACGCTCGAGATCCTCGGCACGCAGCCGATCTCGCCGATCGCGCTCGCGCTCGGCTGGTCGGCGCTGCCGGTGATCGAAGCGATCCTGGAGGGGGCGCTGATGCTCGTGCTGGCCGTGCCGCTCGGCTTCACGGGCTTCACGCCCGACTGGATCTCCGTGCTGCTCGTGCTCGCGATCTCGACGGCGGTGTTCCTCAGCATCGGTTTCATAGGGGCCGCGTTCGTGCTCGCGATCCAGCAGGGCGCCGGGATCACCGGTCTTGCGCTGACGGTAATGGCGCTCGCAGGCGGGACGCTGTTTCCGACCTCGGTGCTGCCCGGATCGGCGCACATACTCACGGTCCTCTCGCCACTGACCTACACGCTCAGAGCGATGCGGGGCGCGATGCTCGCCGGGCAGAGTCCGGCCCACCTGCTCAGCGGCGACCTCGGCATCGTCCTCATCTATGCCGTGATCTCGATCGCGGTCGCCTCGGCGGCGCTGAGCGCGTCGTTCCGCTTCGCCAGGGCAAAGGGAAGGCTCTCCCGTTTCTGATGGATGAGCGTCCGCACATCGCTCCGCTCGCACTGGCGAACGAGCGCCTCATATGGCGCGAGGTCGACGACCAGGTGATCGTGCTCGACAAGCGCACCTGGCACTACCTGTCGATCAACGACTCGGGCGCGCTGCTGTGGAGGCAGATCGCGGAGGGCGCCACGCGCGCCGAGTTGGTCGCGCGCCTGCGTGATGACTGTGAGCTCGACGAGCAGGCCGCGGCGCGCGATGTGCAGGCCTTCATCTGGATGATGCAGGAGCACGGGCTGTTGCTAGACGGGGAGGGGTGAAGATGGGCGCCACCGCCCCGGCGCCGCCTGCCGCGACGCTTCCAGAGCATCTGCGGCTTACGCCGCTCGAGGAGCTCTGGGGCATACCGCTGGGGCTCGACCGGCACACGCCGCCGCTCCCGGAGAGCCCATCTGTACAGTGCCCCCGCCAGGCGCTCGAGGAGGCGGTGCTTACGGGGCTGCAACGTCCGCCGTGCCTGATCTCCTTCTCGGGCGGTGTCGACTCCTCGGCTGTGCTGGCGCTGGCCACGCATGTCGCGCGCCGCGAGGGGCTGCCGGCGCCCGTGCCGGCCACCTATCGCTTCCCGGGCCTGGAGGAAGCCGAGGAGACGCCCTACCAGGAGAGCGTGATCGCCCACCTGCAAGTCGAGGATTGGGTGCGGTTGGTATGGGAGGAGGAGCTCGACGTGGTCGGCCCGGTCGCCCAGACCGTGCTGCGCCGGCACGGGCTGCTCTTTCCGTTCAACTGCTTCTTCCACTACCCGGTGCTCGAACGCGCCGCCGGCGGCTCGCTGTTGACCGGGATCGGCGGCGATGAGCTCTTTACTCGTGCGGCCCGCGGGCCCGTGTCGAGGCTGCTCTACGAGCGCCGCATCCCGCGCGTCGGGGAGTTGCCGCGCCTGGCTTTCGAGCTCTCTCCGCGCCCGCTCCGGAGTCGGGTGGATGCTTTCCGTGATGATTTTTTTGAGGTGTTTTGTTGGATCGCTGTCTCGCAGCGTCGCGGGCTGCGACGTGCATCTGCGGACTGGCGGAGCCGCACACCGCTGCGCAACGATCGCGCCCTGCGCGAGTGGTGGTGGCGAAGCCGCATGCTCCAGTGCGGCCTGGCGAGCATGCAGGCGCTGGCGGGCGACTGCGACGTGCTGATCGCCCACCCGCTCGCGGATGCCGGAGTCCTGCAGGCGTTCGCCCGCGCCGGCGGCGCGATCGGGCTGGGAGCAGGCTCGCGCGCGCGCGGCGTCAACGCGCTGCTGAGCGACCTGCTGCCGGAGAAGATCCTGCAGCGCCGGACCAAGACCACCTTCGACGGTGCCTTCTGGAAAGGACACGCGCGCGCCTTCGCCGCCCAGTGGGACGGCTCCGGGGTGAACGCCGAGCATGTGGACATCGCCGCGCTGCGCGCCGAGTGGTCCAAGACATCGCCGGTCCCCCAGAGCTTCATCCAGTTGCAGCGGGCCTGGCTCAGCACGGCCGCCCCGGCCGATCGCGACCTGAGCCCGTCCGCGTCTGAGGATTGACCGACTTCCCGGACCTGACATGGGAGGACTTTGAGCGGGCCAGCGACCTGGCTCGGCACGATCTCTCCTCAACGTGAGGGTCCTCGCCGACTCCCACGCCATCGTCTAGCACCTGCAGGGTTCTGCCCGGCTGTCAGCTCTCGCCGCGAGTGTGCTCATCGAAGCGGAAGCCCACAGATGGTGTGGCTGTTTCGATCGCCACCCTGATCGACCTGTGGTACGTCATCCAGCCGACCCAAAAGCTGACTCAGCTGGGACGGTACTTTAAGACTACGTAAGTCCGGTGACGGGCCCAGCGTTAGTCGGCTGTGTCCAGAGCCAGCATCGAGACGGAACGGCCGGCCACCGGGCGCAAGGTCGCCGATACCGGGGGGGTCGTCGCCCTGATCGCCGAGGAAGGCGCGCGTGAGCGCATCGGCGCGATCCTGAGGGAGCAGGGAGTGGAGCTCGCCGCGTTCGAGGACGTGGACGCTCTGCTCGACGAATCCGATTCCAGTCCCTCCCTCGTAGTCGTGTGTGCGCGGGACACGAGCTCCTTCCTTCCGATGTTCATCGAGCCACTGGCGAAGTGCCTGGAGCAGACGCCGCTCGTGCTGGTCTGCGCCGAGATCGAGCGCTGGGAGGTGCGCACGGCTCTGGCGGCGGGCGCCGCGGGCATCGTGCTGCACGAGGACCTCGACTCGGCACTGGGTCCCTGCCTGCAGGCCGTCCAGGCGGGCCAGACCTGCGTGCCCCGAGGGCACTGGCGACAGATCGAGCCACCGCCACTGTCCACGCGCGAGAAGCAGATCCTCGGGTTGGTCGTGATGGGCTACATGAACTGCCAGATCGCCGAGCAGCTGTTCCTCGCCGAAAGCACGGTCAAGAGCCACCTCTCCTCAGCATTCGGGAAGCTCGGCGTGCGCTCGCGCAACGAGGCGGTGAACCTGATCCTCGACCCGGAACGTGGCTTGGGCATGGGCATCCTAGCCTTGGGGGGAGAGCCCCTGGAGCCAGTCCCGACCACGGCGCAATGAGCCTCGACACAACCGCAGGAGTTCCGCTGACCGTGATGGATCACAACGATCCGGAACTGCTCGGCGAGCTCTTGGCCGTGGTCGAGCGTGTGGCGGCCACGGGCGCGTTCACGGGCGCCGCCGCCGTCGAAGAGTTCGAGGCCGACTATGGCGCGTGGTGTGAGGTCCCTCACGCTGTGGGCGTGTCCTCCGGCACCGAGGCGCTCGTGCTGGTCCTGCGAGCGCTCGAGATCGGACCCGGGGACGAGGTTGTCGTGCCGGCCAACTCGTTCATCGCGACCGCCGAGGCGGTCAGCCTCGCTGGCGCCCGTCCGCGGTTCGCCGACGTGGATCTCCAGACGCAGTTGATGACCGCCGAGACGCTCGAGTCGGCGCTCACGCCGGCGGTGCGCTGCGTCATTCCGGTACACCTCTTTGGTCGAACCGTGGACATGGCGCCCATCATGGAGCTGGCCCGGGCCCACGGTCTGCTGGTCGTTGAGGACGCGGCCCAGGCGCACGGAGCGCGCTATCGCGGGCGGCGGGTGGGAACGATCGGCGACGCCGGCACGTTCTCCTTCTATCCGGCCAAGAATCTGGGAGCCTGGGGAGACGCGGGCGCGGTCATCACGTCCCGTGAGGACCTTGCCGACCGGGTGCGTCTGCTGCGCTCCCACGGAGAGAGCCCACGCCATCGCCATCGCGTGGTGGGCACGACCGCAAGGCTCGACGCGATCCAGGCCGCGATCCTGCGCCTGAAGCTCTCCCGCCTGGAGGACTGGAATCAAGCCAGGCGGCTGGTCGCCGACAGGCTGCGCGAGGCGCTGGTCGATGCCGAGGAGATCGTCTCCCCCCCACCGGCTCAGCCCGATGGCGATCATGTCTACCACCAGTTCGTCGTCCGCACCCCACGTCGCGATGTCGTGAGAGACCTCTTGGCCGACCGGGGCATCGCGACCGGTGTCCATTATCCGATACCCATACACCGCTCTGAGGCTTATGAGGCACTGGTCGAGGAGTGCGACCCCGCCCCCCACGCGACACAGCTTGCGGAGGAGATCCTGTCGCTGCCGATCTTCCCCTCGATGACAGAGGAGCAGATCGGACGAATTGGCACGGCCCTGCGCCGATGCTCTACGCGCATCCCCGATTCGGTGCTCGCGTTGCCAGGATGAAATCCGGAGACGATCATGTCTACTCTGGCTCGCACCCCCTGGGTGCTGCTCCGACGGCGGGGCGCCGCGTGACACAGGAGCGGCCTCAACGTCGGTAGATGGCGCGGACCGTGCTTTGAGTCCTCAACCGGACCCTCCGGGCGGGATTCCGACTGCGCCCTCGAGGTACTCCGCCGAACCGTCCGGACGGATTCCGACCTGCCCCAGGCCCTCCGCTGGAGCATCCGGACGGGATTCAAGTGCGGCGATATTTCATCCTTATCTCCTACCCGCGAGCTAGCTCTGGGCAAAAGCCGGCCCGCAAGCGTCGCGTTGGTGTGGACAGGAGCCACCGACGATGTCGAGCCCTTCGTGGGCAGGGAGAGTACAGCGGTGATAACCACGCCGATCGGGATCACGGTAGTCGGCTTCGGCTACTGGGGTCCAAACATCGTGCGCAATATCGTCGAGCGGCCGGAGTTCCGCCTGATGGGCGTGTGCGAGAGCGATGCCGCTCGCGCAGCGGAGTTCTCACGTCGCTATCCCGGCTGCCCGGTGGAGCACGACCTCGACGCCCTGCTGCTGGACCCTCGGGTGCAGGCGGTGTCGATCGCCACGCCACCGCGCACCCACTATGACCTGGCGCGGCGGGCGCTTGAAGCGGGCAAGCACGTGATCGTCGAGAAGCCGCTCGCCACCAGCGCCGTCCAAGCCGAAGAGCTGATTGAGATCGCCGCGGAGGCCGACCGGGTACTGATGCCGGGACACACGTTTGTTTACAGCCCCCCGGTGAACAAGGTGCGCGAGCTGATCCAGTCAGGGAAGTTGGGCGACGTGTACTTCATCACCTCCTCGCGCATGAATCTTGGCCTGTACCAAGCAGACGGAGTCATCAGCGATCTCGCCCCCCATGACCTGTCGATCCTGCTCTACTGGCTCGACCGTCCGGTGACTCACATAGCCGTGGCCGGCCAGAGCATCTTCCAGGATGGCGTCCCGGAGACTGCATTTCTCACGGTGACGTTCTCGGGCGGCACGACCGCCAACGTCCAGATCTCCTGGCTCGCTCCGCGCAAGATGCGTCAGATGGTCGTGGTGGGCTCCAGGCGGATGGTGTCCTACGAGGACACCTCCTCGGATGAGTCGGTGCGGATCTATGACCGCGGGCTGGACGTCTCGACGGTGGAGGCTCCGGCGACGTTCGGGGAGTACCGGCTGACATACCGCAGCGGGGACATCGTGGTCCCTCGCATCGAAGCGGGTGAGCCGCTGGGATTGGAGCTGGCTGATTTCGCGGATGCGATACGCACGGGTGAGGAGCCGCGTTCCAACGGCGCGCTCGGACTGGAAGTCGTGCGTGCTCTGGAGGCGGCACACCGCTCGATGGAGCGGTCAGGCGATCCGGTCGAGCTCATCGACGGCGAGCGTCCGAGGTATGGCGGGCGTGTCTCGCAGTTCGTCCCGGTCCTCGATCGTCCGCGGATCGACGACAGGGTTC
>DATHGU010000399.1:0-10904 GCA_035317495.1 Solirubrobacteraceae bacterium | reverse complement strand
GCCCCGGATCCGCATCGCCACGGGCATAGGCGCGCATCGCCTCGGTGGTCTGCCAGAGCGAGAATGTTGCGACCAGAGACGGAGGGCGCGCCAGCGCCGTGGACGCCAGCAGCGCCGGTTCTCGCAGTGCGAGACCCTCGGCAGCGGCGCTGGCTTTCAAGAAACGCAAGGTCTGTGTTAGCCGCAGCCGGCCCAAGGTGAGCACGGCCGCCGGCTCATCACCAGCCATCGGCACCTCATCTCGGACGAGCCCGTCCAGCCTCGACCAAACTCCGAAGATTCGCGTGGGCGCCAAGCGCACATGCCACCCGTGTGCCAGTTGCTTGGCGAGCGGATGGCGCGCGAGGAAGTCATCAACTGCGGCATCACTGGCCCATGCGGCGATCAGACCGACCCGGCCGAGCGTGGGCTTCGGAAGGATACGGGGGCTAAGTGGCACCGCACCGGTCAGCTCGACATACCGTGCTCCGGGAGGTGCGCTGCGACGGGATTTCCCTCCGAGCAACCGCAACGCAGCGGCTTTTCCGACGTCGGCGATGTGGACCGAGACGATCACTTGTGTGGCACTAAAGCTGCGGGCCGATGTGCATGCTACTTTTGAGTATACCCGATGGTAACAAACTCAAACCAGAGCGTGAGTACCGAGCGACACAGGCTGTCCGCTACAGAGCGGCGCGCGCTGATCGAAGAGGCGGGCGCGCGGCTGTTCGCGAGACATGGCTTTGACGCGACCACCGTGGAGGACATCGTGAGCGCAGCGGGCGTGAGCAAGCCGATGCTCTACCGGCACTTCGAGTCCAAGCGCGATCTGCACATGCGGCTTATGGAGCGTCGGCGCGACGAGTTGGCGTCCGAGCCCTTAACGAAGTTCCTGGAAGCCACCGGGCCACAGAAGAAACGCCTAGCGGAGATGGTCGATGCCTGGTTCGCCCACGTCGAGCACCACCCGGACACGGCGAAGATGCTGTTTCAAGATGCTCCGGGAGACCAACAGATCCAAAGTCTTCAAGCGGAGCTGAGACGTCGTCAACGGGCTGCGGATGTCGCCATGTTGCGCGAGTGGGGACCGCCCCTGCCGGAGGCGGAGATGGAGCCGCTCGGCGAGATCATTCGTAGCGCACTCACGGGGCTCGCGTTGTGGTGGCTAGACAACCCCGAGGTTCCCCGATCGGCGGTAGTGGGTGCGATGCTGCGCACGACCCAGGGGATTCTCGGAGGCGACTAGACGCGCGTGGCCCCGCGGCGACAGATCTCGCGGTAGAAGTGATCCTCAAGGAAGTACGTGCGCCGCTGAAGTGCGTCGGCGACGCGGTGACGGGCCGCCTGAAGCCGGCTGGCGCGGCGCTCGTGTAGCCCCTGGGTTGAGCTGATGTGGACGGCGATTGCCGTCCCCAGCGTGCTGTTGTAGTCGGCTGTTTCCGCTAAGCCGGCCACCGAGGACGGCGACGCCGTCGCAGGTCAGCTCGTGACACGGGCATGCGTTGTCCCCGTCGAGTCGGTGATCGCCTGGCCGGTGAGCTCATAGCAGGCGACGAGTAGGCCGTCTTGGACGGCGTGGTCGGCGACGGCGGGGTGCGTCTCGCGTGGCCTTCGATGGTAGAAGTGGCGGCCGCTTTGCCGGGCGAATGGGTCGGTACTGGTGGCGAGCCAGACCTGCGTCTCGGCCCCGGGGCCGATCTCGCCGGGCGCCCCCGATCCCCCCATCTTCGTTCGCACCCAGCCGGGGTCCACGGAGCTGCTGACCACATCCGGCCACCGGCGAGCGACCGCGGCGGCGAGCACCGCGTCGAAGAGCTTGGAGTCGGAGTACGCCTGGTAGCCGTCCCAGCGCCGGTGCTCCCACTGCAGGTCCGCGAGGCCTGGATCACCTGACCTGTGAAGGCCCGAGCTGAGGTAAATGATCCGCGCCGGGCGGCTCGCGAGCGCGGTCGGCAGGTAGGGCGCCAGGACGTTGGTCTGAAAGACGTGCTCGAGACCGTCCTCGGTCTCGAGCCGGGTTGGCTCGCGGTAGCCGATACCGGCGTTGTGGATGATCGCGTCGAACACGCCGGCGGCGTTGATCAGGGCGGCCAGCGCTCGGGTGCCCGCGATCGAGGAGAGGTCGCCCGGGAGCGCTGCGGCCGCCCCCGGGACACCGGCCAACGCCTGTTGTGCGCGCGCCTCGTCGCGAGCGTGCAGGATCACTTCGTGGCCCCCGCGGACGAGTTGTCTGGCTGCCTCGCGGCCGAGCCCGTCGGCTGAGCCTGTGATCAGCACCTTGGACATCAGACGAGCACCGAGCCGCCGTCTACCGTGACGATCGTGCCGCTGCTGTAGCCGTTGCGCATCAGGTAGAGGAAGGTCTCCGCGATGTCGCTGACCTCGCCTACGCGACCGACCGGCAGCGCCTCTGAGAGCGAGTCGTACATCGCCGAGCGATCCTCCTCGCTCATCTCACGCCACAGATCGCTGCGCACCACGCCAGGCGCCACGGCGTTGACGCGAATCGGTGCGAGCTCGACCGCCAGAGCGCGGGTGAGCGCGTCCAGCGCGCCGCAGATGCTCGCTGCGACCGTCCAGTTCGGCTCCGGGCGGGTTCCAGCGATGCCGGAGCTCAGGACGATCGACCCGCCCGGGCGCAAGTGCGCCACGGCGTGCTTGACCGCCGCGTAGGCGCCCCAAAGGCGAACGTCGAGAGCGCGCCGAGCGGCTTCGAGGTCCGTGTCGGTGATCGCGCCGATCTGCAGCGTCTCACCCGCGGTGAAAGCGAGATGGTCGAAGCTTCCCAACCGACTGAAGAGATCGCAAATCTCCTCCGGGTGGCGAACGTTGACGGTGTAGCCCTCGGCGCTCGCCGGCAGCCGCTCGAGCGCCGCGTCGATCCGCTCCGCGCTACTCGACGCGACGATCGGCCTCGTCCTCCGGGCCCAGGATTTAGCCGTCGCGCGTGACCCGCATCGCGGCGATGAACGGTCTTGATGATGTCGTGGTCATATCTTCCTCCGGTAGGTGATCACGGGTTACCGGTGCTCGCGGGCGCTAGGCCTCATGGACAAGCCCGTAAGTGAGGTGGGCGAGGCCCTCGCCGATGGTCCGGGCGTCGAGAAGCCGCATAGGTTTCTTGTCGCTGGCCTCGCCGAAGAGGCGCTCGCCGGCTCCGAGCACGACCGGGAAGACGACCAGCCGCAGCTCGTCGACCAGGTCGTGCTCGATTAGCGTGCGCCCGAGCTGATAGCTGGCAGGAACGACGATTTCTCCGCCCAGCTGCTGCTTGAGCCTCGAGACCTCGGTCACCACGTCGCCCTTGAGGGCTGTCGAGTTGTTCCACTCGGGATCTTCGAGGGTCGAGGACACGACGTACTTGGGCATGCTGTTGATCCTGTCCGCAAGCTCGCCACTGCGGGGTCGCCATCGCGCCCCGAAAAACTCGTAGCTTCTCCGACCCAGCAGCCATGCCTCGGCGCCTAGCGCCTCGTCGAGCGCGACCTTGTTCCACTCTTCGAGGTCTTTCCCCCCAAACTCGACGAACCAGCCGCCCAGCCTGAAGCCCTCCTCACCGTCCGGGTCCTGGACCACGCCGTCGAGCGAGACGTTCTGCGGGCCGCTCATCACGATCTTTCCCATCTCGGTTTCCTTTCATCAAAAGTGTTGGTTGCTGCGTTTGTTGAGGCGTCTGCCACGACGAAAACTGAGCGGCGAATTTCGAGCCCCGCCGACGTCATTACGTGTGATGCCGTGAAAGGAAGAGTTGGTGCGAGGATGCGAACGTGACCAAGCGGACTCTGGCCCGTGCGCGCGCCGGCGACGAGGATGCGTTCCACGACCTGACCGACAGCTACCGGCGTGAGCTGCAGCTGCACATCTACCGGATCGTGGGCTCGACTCAGGACGCCGAGGACCTGCTCCAAGAGACGTTGTTCGCCGCTTGGCGCGGCCTCGACCAGTTCGAGGGACGCGCGTCGGTCCGTGCCTGGCTGTATCGGATCGCCACCAATCGCTCGCTGGATGCCCTGCGGGCGAGCCAGCGCCGTCCGGAAGACCAGCGGATGACTCAGATGCCTGAGCCGACACGATGGAGCGAGCCTGTCTGGCTTGAGCCCTACCCGGACGTTCTGCTCGAGGGGATCCCCGACGCGGCTCCCGGACCGGAGGCGCGCTACGAGACCAAGGAGGCGATCGCGCTGGCCTTCATCGTCGGCCTTCAGCACCTCCCGGCTCAGCAGCGAGCGGTGCTCGTGCTGCGCGACGTGCTGGGTTACCGCGCCGGTGAGGTTTCCGAGATGCTCGAGACCAGCGAGGCGTCGGTCAACAGCCTGCTGCGGCGCGCGCGTGCGGCGTTCGAATCCCGTCTGCCGGCCACCGAACGCGCACGAGCGCCCCTCCCGAACTCCAAGCTCGAGCGCGACATCGTCGGCCGCTTCGCCGAAACGGTCGAAAACGGCGACATCAGAGGAATTGTCGCCCTCTTGACCGACGACGCGTGGGTCACGATGCCACCCCTCCCGCACGCCTACCAGGGACACGAGGCAATCACCGCGTTCATGCGCGGGTCTGCGGCGCGCCGCGGCGCGCCACTACGGTTGGTGGCGACGCGTGCCAATGGACAGCCGGCGTTCGGCTGCTATTTGTCGGTGCCCGAGGCCGACGTGGCGCGTGCATACGCGCTATTTGTGCTGACCCTCGCGGGCGATCGGATCTCCGCGATCACGTGGTTCGCCGATAGCAGCGTGTTTCCGCAGTTCGGCCTGCCGCGGTTGCTGCGATAGGAAATGAGGGCGATCCGCTCGCGGATGAGCCTCGGATCGCCGGCGACCTCGCGGGACATCGATGCCAAGATGATCGACAGCTCCGGGGCGATCCAGTCTTCGTCAAGCGCCTTAGCGTTCGACAGGCCGGTCGTGCTCTTCGCGTGGCGCAGGTAACTGGCGGCGATCGTCCAGGCACTCATCGCCGAAAGTGCCCGAAACCACGATCATCGCTGATAATCCACGTGCATCCACGCTGAGCTTCGCGCCAAGTCCGGCGGCCAGAAATCCCCCGCACATCGCGTACTTCAGCACTTCAGACCTGAAGCTGGGGGCGGGAGTGGGCGCTTTGCAAGCAGAGGTAACCGGTTCGATCCCGGTTGGCTCCATAACCCGTAAGCGTTCAGTCCCTCGACCTCACGCGAGCGACGGCACGGGGTCGCCGCGAGCATGTGCGCTGAGGGCGTCGGCGAGGTAGACGAACAGCGAGCGCTGCTGTAGCCGGCAGGTGGTGTGCGCCGAGAGCAGCCTCGCGGTGCGCTGCTCGCCGCCCTCGGACTGGCTGCCGAGCGAGAGCTTGCGGTAGATGACCAAAAGCAGGCGCGAAGTCGCTGGCCGACGAGACGCCTGGTCCTCGGGTACGCCGGCGGTCTCGATCGAGCTGTTGAACGTGCCCGTACCCGTGGCGACGCAGATCCCGGCTCCTCGGATCGACCTCGCCACGGTAGTTGCCATTCTCTGCGCGAGCGGGCGTCACCGCCCGTGGCATCTCGCTCACGTCACGAATGCCTAGAGCGCTCTGACGGGCCCAGCGGTGGAGATGCGTAAGGTGGCTGCCGTATGCGCGCTGGGGTGATCGGACGCGAGCAGGAGCTCGGCTTGATTGAGGAGTTCGTCCACCGCATTGCGGACGGTCCCGCAGCCCTGTTGCTGTCGGGCGAGTCGGGGATCGGGAAGACGGCGCTGTGGGATGCCGGTGTCGAACGCGCGCGCAAGCGCAGGGCGATTGTCCTCAAGTACCGGGCGGTGGAAGCCGAGGCCTTGGTGCCGTTCGCGGCGCTGTCGGATCTGCTCTCCGGCGTGCGCGAGGCGGCGTTCGCGTCGCTGACGGCGCCGCGGCGGTACGCGCTGGAGGTTGCGCTCCTGCTGGAGGAGCCGGGGGAGCGACCGCCTGATCAGCGCGCCATCGGGCTGGCGCTAGTGGACGTAGTTCGGACGCTGAGTGCATCGCGACCAGTGCTGGTGGCGATCGACGACCTCCAATGGCTCGATCTATCCACGGCGGCTCCGCTCCAGTTCGCGCTTCGGCGGCTGGGCAGCGATCCCGTCGGCCTGCTGGCGACTGCGAGAACGCCGGCGGCAAGCGAACTTCCAATCGACGTCGACCGCTGCCTCCCTGAGGCGACGACCGCGCACGTGGCGATCGGGCCGCTAAGCGTTGGCGCCGCCTATCGAGTTTTGACGGGACGTCTCGGGCTGGGACTGTCCCGGCCCGAACTTCTACGTCTGCACGAGCTGACCGGCGGCAACCCGTTCTACCTCCTGGAGATGGGGCGGGAATTGAAGGGGAGGCGCGTACCGCTGTCGGCGAGTCGGCCGATCCCGGTTCCTCGTGGCCTGCGCGAGCTGCTGGCGGAGCGGCTCAGTCGTCTTCCTGAAGCGACCCAGGAGGCGCTGCTGGTGGTTGCCGCAACGGCGCGTCCAACCGTGGACGTGGTTGAGGCAGCTAGCGGCGATGCCAAGGGCACTCGTCGTGCGCTCGAGGGCGCCGCGGCAGCAGGGGTGGTCGAGTTTGACTCCTCACGGGTGCGGTTCATGCATCCGCTGCTGGCCTCGGTCTGCTATCAGTCCGCACCGCCGTGGCGCCAGCGCGAGGTTCACAGGCGACTTGCGGACTTGGTGTCCGAACCCGAGGAGCGCGCCCGGCACCTGGCGCTGACCGTGAACGGCGCGGATGAGGCCGTGGCGTGTCAGCTCGACCTGGCGGCCGAGCATGCGTTCGCGAGGGGAGCGACGGCCGCAGCGGCGGGGCTCCACGAGTTCGCGGCCGAGTCGACACCGGTGAGGTCCTCGGCCCAGGCGCGCCGGCGGCGCTTGCGGGCGGCGACGTGCCATCGGCTGGCCGGCGATCGCGACCGAGCCGCGGGAATACTGCACGAGTTGCGCGACCAAGTCTCCGGGGTCGAGCGCGCCGATGTGTTGTTCGAGCTTGCGCAAGGCCGGCAGGGAGAACTTTCGAGCATCGCGCAGCTGTGCGAGCATGCGTTGTCCGACGCGGCCGGCGACGCTGCGCGCTGCGCGCGGATCCTGGGATTCCTCAGCTGGCTGCGCGTGATCGAGGGCGAGCTGGACAGCGCTCTGAGCGCCGCTCGTGACGCCCTTGTCAGCGCTGAGCGCACGGGCGAGCCCCGACTGGTGGCGCCGGCGATAGCGCGGGTGGCGATGGCAGAGACGTGGGTACTTGACATCACGCCGGGGCTGGTCGAGCGTGGCGTGGAGCTCGAGCGCCGACTGCCGGAGCCGCTCGAGTTTCATGAGAGCCCGACGATCGCGCTGGCGCGCCGCCTGATCTGCCTGTCTGAGCTCGACCGCGCGCGGTCGCTGCTCGAGGAGGCTGCGACGAGCGCGGGCGAACGCGGCGACGAGGGAACGCGGGGCCACATCCTGTTTCACCTGATCATGCTCGAGTGGTTCGCGGGTCAGTGGGACGACGCACTGGAGCACGCCGCGTTAGCACTCGAGCTCGCCCAGCAGCTCGGCGACGAGCAGTTCCGGGGAATGGTGCTGCACGGAACGGCGCTGGTCGATGCTCACCGAGGCGAGGTTGAGGTTGCCCGGGTGGCGGCCGAGCAGGCTGCGGTGATCGCTGAGGCTGTGTCGGACGCGATCTTCCCGATCTGGAACGAGGGCGTGCTGGGGCACGTCGAACTCTCGCTCGGTCACATGGATGCAGCGGCCGAGCAGCTCGGCCCGCTGCCCGGGAGGCTATTGGCGCTCGGCTGGAACGATCCAGCCGACTCGGTCTGGCCGGATGCGATCGAAGCGCTGGTCGCGGTCGGCGAGCTCGACCGGGCGCAGTTCTACCTTGACAACTACGAGGAGCTGGCGCAGCAGTCGGGGAGCCCCTGGGCACTGGGGGTGGCCGCGCGCTGCCGGGGAATGCTCGCTTTCGCCCGCGGACAGTCGGAGGTTGCATTTGCCGCGTTCGACCGCGCGCTCTCCGAGCACGACCGGGCGCCCAACGATTTCGAGCGGGGCCGCACCTTGCTGGCGTTGGGGTCGGTGCGGCGGCGTGTGCGCCAACGGGCTGCAGCCCGCACCGCGCTCGATCAGGCGCGCGAGATGTTCGATGCGGTGGGGGCGCGACTTTGGGCCGCGCGGGCAAGTGACGAACTGGGGCGGATCAGTGGCCGCCGGGCGGGTGCTGGGCTGACCGCTACCGAGGAGCGGGTCGCGCGTTTGGCCGCGGGCGGGCGCGCGAACAAGGAGATCGCCGCGGAGCTGTACATGAGCGTGCACACGGTCGAGGCTCACCTCTCCCGCGTCTACCGCAAGCTCGGCATCCGCTCCAGGACCGAGCTCGCCCAACGGCTCATTACCCCCGCGGACGGGCCCGTGAAAATGTAGGGGTTTCCAGGATTTCGCTCCGGCGCCGCCGGCGCTAGCGTGGCGTCGTGGTGTATTTCGTCGAGCGATACCTGCCAGGGGTACCCGGCCCGGAGATCGAGCGGGCGCTCGTGCCGCTGGGGCCGGTCACCGAGCAGATGCGATCCGAAGGGACCGTGGTGACCTGGCGTGGCTCGATGATTGTGCCGCAGGACGAGGCGTGCTTTTGCCACTTCGAGGCCCCTTCCGAGGCGGTGGTGGCAGAGGCCAACCGGCGGGCGCGGCTCGCCTTCGATCGCATCGTGCGCGGGGTGGCGGTCACACCATTAGCCAAATCAGATGATCAGGAGGCAAGTTCATGACTGGCAATTTGGCCGCAAAGCTGGGCGCGGGGCTCTCCGGCGAGGCGCTGGCCCCCGCTGATCCGGGCTACGAGGTGGCGCGACGGATTCACAACGGCCTGATCGACCGCCGGCCGGCGATGATCGCCCGCTGCGCGGACACGGCCGACGTCGCGCACGCGGTCGCCTTCGGCCGCGAGCAGGAACTCGAGCTCTCGGTTCGCGGCGGAGGCCACAACGTCGCCGGCAAGGCCGTGGCCGATGGCGCCCTGATGATCGATCTCTCGCCGATGAAGGGGGTGGAGGTGGATCCGCGTGCGCGTACCGCGCGCGCCCAGGGCGGGGTGACAGTCGGCGAGTACGACCGGGCCACGGCTGCGTTCGGATTGGCCACCACGAGTGGCGTGGTCTCGAGCACCGGGATCGCCGGGCTCACGCTCGGCGGTGGCCAGGGGTGGCTCATGGGCCGTTACGGCCTGGCGATCGACAACCTGATCTCGGCTGAGGTCGTGCTCGCCTCCGGCGAGATCATCACCGCCAGCGAGGGCACGGATCCCGACCTCTTCTGGGCGCTGCGCGGAGGCGGGGGCAACTTCGGGGTGGCGACGTCGTTCGAGTTCCGTGCGCACCCGGTGATCAGCGTGCTGGGCGGCCCGATGCTCCACCCCCTCGGTGCTGCCCCCCAACTGATGGCCTTCTACCGCGAGTTCGCCTCAGATCTTCCTGACGAGCTCTCGACTCAGGCCGCGTTCATGCACGCTCCCGACGGCTCTGGACTCAAGCTGTGCGCGGTCGCGGTCTGCCATTGCGGCGAGGACGCCGACCAGGCTGAGGCTGATGTCCGCCCGCTCCGCGAGTTCGGCTCACCGGCCGCCGACGGCGTGCAGCGGATGCCCTACCCGGACATCAATACCGGTGTCGACTGGCTGTTTCCCAAGGGCGCGCTCAGCTACTGGAAGTCGGCGTTTCTGTCCGAGCTGTCCGAGGCGGCAGTACAGGCGATCGTCGCGGCGTTCGAGCGGGCGCCGAGCGAGCTGTGCGCGCTGGTGCTGGAGGACTTCCACGGCGCGGCCACGCGTGTGGACGCGACCGCCACTGCCTATCCGCATCGCCAGCCCGGCTTCAATCTGCTGCTGATCTCCAGCTGGACCGACCCTTCCCAGAGTGACGCGTGCATTGCTTGGGCGCATGAGACCTTCGCCGCCCTCTCGCCGCACATGGCCAGCCGCGCCTACACCAACTATCTCGCTGCCGACGACCATGACCGCGTCAAAGACGCCTTCGGCCCGAACCTCGACCGACTGGTCGAGCTCAAGCGCCGCTACGACCCCGACAACATCTTCCCTCTCAACCAGAACATAGCGCCGGCGGCGGCCAGGGCATGAGCACGCTCCTCAAGAGCCGTGGTGAGGCTGGACGGCCTCCCACGCAGGCAATGCGCAAGTACGCGTGGCGAGGTCGATCGGACGAGCGGGCTTCCACGCACCATCACCGGGCAAGTTCACAACTCTCGGCGTCGAAGCGAGATCTTCATGCAGTCGGGTGCAGGAGATCGTAGGGGGCGAAGGCGTCGCTGGTGACGGGATGTTTGCGCGCGAAGTTGCGCTCGTGTGACAGCACGCTTTTTTTTTGCCCCGGGAAGGGGGTGAAGACTATGCTCAGGTTCGAGCCGCAGCACGAGCTGTGCAGCCAGCCATCCTTGATGTGTTCGCCCCCAATGCCCCGGTTGTAAGCAAGGTCGACGAACGGCTTCCCGCTGCGCACCTGAGCGCGGGTCGGGCCAGTGGAAGTAAGCGGACTGAGCGAAGTCGCGGCGATCTCGGCCGGCGCAGGCCACGGCCTCGCCCTGTTGAAAAACGGCACGGTCATGGCCTGGGGCTACAACGCGTTCGGCGAGCTGGGCAACGGCACGAAAACTAACAGCGACGTGCCGGTGGCGGTGAGCGGGCTGAGCGAAGTCGCCGCGATCGCGGCCGGTGGCTACCATAGTCTCGCCCTGTTGAAAAACGGCACGGTGATGGCCTGGGGCCGCAACGCCGAGGGGCAGCTCGGCATCGGCACCACACAGAGCAGCGTGCCGGTGGAAGTGAGCGGACTGAGTGAAGTCACGGCGATTTCAGGCGGTAACGAATTTAGCTTGGCGCTGAAGGACGGAACCGTCATGGCCTGGGGCTCCAACGTAGTCGGAGAACTGGGCAACGGCACCACCACCAACAACGACGTGCCGGTGGAA
>DATHGU010000398.1:0-2205 GCA_035317495.1 Solirubrobacteraceae bacterium | reverse complement strand
CAGTCGTTCGCTGATCGACTTCAGCTCACTGTGGCGGACCTTCATCTCCGCTCGCGCCTCGTAAGCGCGCTCTACTGATATGTCGTGTCGTTTGTCAAGCGTGCGTGGTTGATCGCGTCCGCTGGGCGGGCGTGTTCTGGGGGGTGGTCGGGAGGCCGGGGCGCCGGGCTCGGTGTCGGCGTTGCCAGTCTGATGATGCGGGGGTTGGGTACCCCAGGGCCCGGTTTCGTGCTGCCAGCGTGCGCTGTCTAGGAACGGGCGTGGCACTCCGGTTGGGGTGCTGCCCATAGTAGATTCGCGCGTGCCGGCCGCTGATGGCCCGACGCCCCGGCCTCCCGACCGGTAGGGCTGTCAGCCGGGGGTCAGTCGGCGGTTGCTGCTGCCCAGAGGAAGCACGCCAGCTCGCGCGCGCACGCCACGACGGTCACGTTGTGCGCCTTGCCCCGGCCCCGCATACGGTGATAGACCCGGTGCAGCCGGTGCTGCGCGCGGTTGGCGATCTGCAGGACATGGTCGGGCTGGCCAAGCTGGCGGTTTTGAAGGGTCACCCCGATCCGTGGGTCTCGCCCGTAGTGCCAGGCTGCCTCGACGAGCAGCCGGCGAGCAAAGCCCGACCCCGTCTTCGTGATCGCGCCCTGGTGCGAGGACTCACCGGACTGGTGAAGGGATGGGATCAGCCCGAGCCATGCGCTCAGCGCACTGGCACGCTCAAAGCGCTGCCAATCGCCGCCGAGCTCGAGGTGAAGCGCAAACGCGCTCAGCGTGTCAACGCCCCGGAAGCAGCGGAGCCTCGCGACGGTCGCCCACCACTGCTCATCTTCTGCCAGCCGCGAGAGCCGCTCGGCGATCGCCACCTTGCGTGCTGTGAGCCCGTCGACGGAGGCGATCAGATCGGCGAACACCAGCTCGCTCGCGGTCTCGTCGAACTGTTGAGCTGCGAGCCAGCGCCGGTGAGCGACAGTCCAGGTCGATCGCTCGGGATAGACCCGGCCATGACGCAACAACATCTTCGAGACTCTGTGACGAGCCGTCATCAAATCCCTTCGGCACGCATCGTGCGCGCGCATCAACTCACGGGCGGCCTCCACCTCGACCGGCGGGACCACAACACTCGTCAACGAGCCAGCGAGCAGCAGCCGCGCGAGCAGCTCCGCGTCCTTGCGATCGGTCTTCACCCGATCTGAGGGGCCCCTTGGTGTCTTGCCAGGAGCGATCACCTCGACACTCACGCCGGCCGCGACTGCGGCGCGGTAGAGCCCGAACCCGGTCGGCCCCGCCTCATAGCAAGCACGCACCGGGCCGGGCAAATTCTGAAGCCACGCGACGGGCTCCTCGACGCCCGGCCCGAAGCTCGCGCGCAAAAGCTCACCCGTCGAGACGTCAATCGCCGCTGCTTGCGTCGAGCGGGCATGGACATCGAGCCCCGCATAAGTCACCATTCCGGTCATGGCCGGACCTCCTCATTGAATTGGGGTCAGCCGGAGCCGTTCTCCGGCCAGACAAACCCCCGCGAGGAGTGTCCGGCCTACCTCCGACGGTCAACCCAACGGGCGACCTACGACATAGGGTCTAGCCGTACTCGACGCGCTTGATCGCGCGCGCCGGGATACCGGCAGCGACGGTGAACGGCTCGACGTCGCGCGTGACGACGCTGTTTGCGCCGATCACGGAGCGCTCGCCGATGCTCACGCCGCTCGTCACGACGACGTTTGCGCCGAGCCAGCAGTTGTCGCCGATCCGCGTCGGCCCCTTGCTCTCAAAGCCCTGCCACGTAATCGGCTTGTGCGGGTCGTCGTGGCGATGGTTCGCGTCTGCGACGAAACAGCCGTTCGCGAGCATGCAGTGCTCGCCGATCTCGACGAGCTCCTGCGCCGCGATCATCACGCCGAGATTGAGGAAGCTCCCGGCGCCAATCCGCACGCGCGCGTCGCCCGGCGCCGTGATCCACACGCCCGGCTCGAGCAGCACTTCCGCGCCGATCTCCAAGCGCCCCTGATGCAGCGCCTCGAGCACGTTGCCGTGCAGCGGCCACCGTGCGAACGCGCCGCGGCGCATCAGCTCCCAGTGGATTCGCGCTCGGTTCCACGGCAGCGAGTTGCGCTCATACCAGCGCCACTTCTGCGCCCACAGCCGGGCGCGACGGGCGATTTCTGCCATCGCGCCAGCTTCGCAGGTGCCGCCGCGCTTGCGCCGCGCGGACGACTA
>DATHGU010000397.1:0-4080 GCA_035317495.1 Solirubrobacteraceae bacterium | reverse complement strand
GCCGTCTTGGACTTGCTCGGGAAGGCGTGCGCGGTCACCTCGGTGAGAACTCCCGTGAGGGTCACGCTCCCCGCAAGCAGCCAGCGGTTGATGCGCCCGAGCCTGCGCAGCGAGCTGTCACGTGCGTGTGTCGTGTGAAAGCGCATCTCAGCGGGCGGAGAGCCACGGTCCGAACTGCTGGATTACGAGGATCGCCAGCACGAGGCCGAGCGTCAGGGCACTTGCAAGCGACAGCGTGCGACCGGAGCGACCGCTCACGTCCGCGCGGAGGCCCCCCGCTGGCCCGCCTCGGCTCGCCGAGCTGCCGTAGTCGGCGCTCAGCGACTGGAAAAGGGCCGGCAGGTGTCCGAGGATATGGAGCGCCATGAACGGGATCCAGACGATGAAGCTGATCTTGTGGATCGGCAGGAGCGTGTCGCGCGAGCTTGGCCCGGCGAACAGCAGCGCGACTCCGCTGGCGATCACGACGAGCGTGCTGAGGACGACGACCGGCGCGATCAGGCGAAGCGGCAGCGGCGGAGGGCTCTTGCGCCGGTAGCGCGGGTTGGCCGTGTAGTAGCTCACGAAGCGATAGCCGGTGCTGGCGAGCTTCAGCGCGAGCGGACCGATCAGCATCATTCCCACGAACAGGTGCACGGACAGCAGCGGTCCGAGCTGGATGATCGTGACGCCGATCACGGCCAGCAGCACGATCAGCAGCGCGCCGGCCGCCGCGGTGAGGCGCTCGTTGCCCACCGTTCCCCCGCCCAGCAGCCGTCCCGGTCGCGCACGAGCGGCGGGCCGGGCGACCGAGTGACGTTCGATTGCCATGCCCGCAGTGTGTGTCGTCCGGCTAAGGAAGCGATAACCGCTTGATGAGAATGCTCATGCAAAGATCTGGGCAGGGAAAGGCCCTGCCAGCGCGACGCCTATCCTTGAGCCATGCGAGCGACCGCCGGCTCTCACCGAGGTGAATCCTCGTCTGCGAGGGAGGAATCGGCTGGTTCGGTCGAGCCGGTCGCGGCCACGCGCGTGCTGCTGATCGAGGACGAGCCGGGAATCGTCGACTTCGTACGGCGGGGCCTGGAGGCGGAGGGCTTCGACGTGGAGGCGGCCCTCGACGGCATCGAGGGCGAGCGACTCGCGTTGAGCGGCAGCTTCGACGCGATCGTGCTCGACATGATGCTCCCCGGTCGCTCCGGACTTGAGATCCTCGACTCCATGTCGCGCAGCAACCCGACCGTGCCCGTGATCGTGCTGACCGCGCGGGGCGAGGTCGAGGACCGCGTGAGCGGGCTGGAATCGGGCGCGGCCGACTACCTCGTGAAGCCGTTCTCCGTGGCCGAGCTCGTGGCGCGCGTGCGCGCCAATCTGCGGATCGTCGCCGAGGCGTCCGCGAGCACCCTGCGCGGCGAGGGCATCGAGGTCAACCTGCTGACGCGCAAGGCCTATCGCGGCGGTCGCTCGGTCGCTCTGTCGAGCACCGAGTTCGAGCTGCTGGTGTATCTCCTTCGCCACCACGGCCAGGTGCTCTCGCGCGGGCAGATCCTCAGCGCCGTGTGGGGCTACGAGCACGACCCGGCGACCAACGTGGTCGACGTGTACGTCGGCTACCTGCGACGCAAGCTCGGCAGTCCCGAGGACCCCGCGCCGATCTTCACGGTGCGCGCCGTCGGCTATCGCCTGGGCAGCGCGAGCTGATCGTGCGAGCGCGGCTGGAGCGCCTGGCACGCGTCGGGCTGCGCTGGCGCCTGGCCGGCTGGGTGGCGGTCGTGATGCTGCTGTGCACGGGCATCACGTTCGTCGCGGTCTATCGCGGCACCGCGACGCAGCTGCGTCGACAGATCGACCAGGAGATCGCCGGCGACGCCAGCGAGCTCGCGCACAACCTCGCGCTGGCCGACGCGCGCACCCGCCAGGGGGTCTACCGGGCGGCCAACGTGTACGTCCGCGATCAATCGTTCGCCGCGGGCTCGACGGTGCTGTTCGCGGTGGTGCCCGGCGCCGGGACGAGCACCAACCGCCCGGAGCTGTTCTCCCGAGCGGCGCCGGACCACGGCGAGTCACCCGCCGAGCAGAGCAAGGAGAACCAGCTGTCGGCGATCCTGTTGAGCGCGCGGGCAGGCTACTCGACGCTCGACGTTCCCGATGTCGGCGACCTGCGCCTGCTGAAGCGCATCGTGCGCCTGCATGACGGGCTCAGGGTCACGATCGGCGTCGGCGAGCCATTGGCCGCGGTCTCGCACGCGCAGGCCGGCGTGGCACGCGCATTCATCCTCGCCGGCATCCTCGCCCTCGCGGGCGCTCTGCTGGCCTCCTATCTGATCGGGACGCGCGTGTCGCGGCCCTTGCGCCGGATGGCCGCCGTGGCGGCGCGCGTCGACGCCGGAGACCTGCACCCGCGCATCCACGACCCCGGCGGGGAGGGGTACGAGGTGCGCGTCCTGGCGGACGCCTTCAACCACATGCTCGATCGCTTGACCGACGCGTTCGCCGGGCAGCGGGCGTTCGTCGCCGACGCCTCCCACGAGCTGCGAACCCCGCTGACGGTCATCCGTGGACAGCTGGAAGTGCTGGCCGCGCAGGAGAACCCGTCGGGGGCGGAGGTGCGGCGCGTCGAGCTGCTCGTGCAGGCCGAGATCGCCCGCATCAGCCGCCTGGTGGACGATCTGCTGGTGCTGGCCAAGAGCGAGCAGACGCAGTTCCTGCTGATCGAGCCGATCGACCTGCCGAGGTTCGTCGGCGATCTGTGGGACGGGATGAGCCTGATCGCAACGCGCCGCTTCGAGCTCGGTCCCGTTCCCGCGGGAACCTTGCGAGCCGATCCCGACCGGCTCGCCCAGGCGTTGCGCAACCTGGTGGGAAACGCGATCGAGCACACGGCCGCCGAGCACGGGCTGGTGCGCATGCGCGTCGAGCTGATCGACGGGCAACACATTCGCTTCCTGGTGGAAGACGACGGGCCGGGCATACCGTTCGAGCAGCGCGAGCAGATCTTCGACCGCTTTCACCGCACCGACGCCGCGCGCGACCGCGCCTCGGGCGGAACGGGGCTCGGCTTGGCGATCGTGCGCGCGATCGCTGCTGCGCATGGAGGCACGGTGACGGCCGGGCGCTCGCCCGAGGGGGGCGCACGGATCGAGCTGGAGCTGGCGGGCTACAGCGCCGAGCAACTCGGCGGACGCCGAGACGTTCGCCGAGCGCTACCTGAGGATCCCGGTGTGGCCGATCGAGTAACGGCCGGGCTGGGGCCAGACGCATAGCCCGTGGGGACCGTCGCCGACCTTGATCCTGTGCAGCAGGCGTCCGCTCGCGGTGGAGATCGCGTAGACCTCGCCGTTGGAGCGGCCCGACAGCCACAGTATCTTGCCGTTCGCCGATACGCCGCCCATGTCCGGTGAGCCGCCGCCGGGCAGCCACCACTTGGCGATCGGCCGGCGTGTGGCGAACGACACCACGCTGATCGAGCCCTCGCCGCGGTTGGTGACGTACAGGACCTTCGCGTCACGGCGCGGATACAGGCCGTGCGCGCCGGCTCCCGTGAGGAAGAACTTCAACACCTTCATCGTGTGGGCATCGATCAGCCAGACGCCGTTGAGCGCCATGTCCGCGACATAGAACGTGCGGCCGTCCGGCGACAGCTTCACGTCCTGGGGCATCGCGCCGCGGGCCAGCCGGATCGTTTTGATGACCCGCTCGGTCGACAGGTCGACGACGATCATGCGTCCCCCGAACTCGCACGACACCAGCGCGTAGCGCTCTCCAGCGGTGAAGTCCATGTGGTCGATTCCGGGGCACTGAGGCGTCGGCAGCGCGTGATGCAGGGCCATCGTGCGGGCGTCGCGGAAGTCCAGCTCCTGGCGCGCCTCCGCGACGATTATCGCCCAGCGCCCATTGGGCGTGAAGTACATGTTGTAGGGGTCCGTCACGGGGATCGGCTTACCGGGGAGAGCGGTGCGTGGATCGATCGGCGTGAGGCTGTTTCCGGTGTCGTTGGTCACGTACAACGTGCGCAGGTTCCAGGCGGGCACGACGTGCTGGGGAAGCGCTCCGACCGCGAAGTGCTCGATGACCGTGAAGGTTCGTTGGGAGATCACATCG
>DATHGU010000396.1:0-4555 GCA_035317495.1 Solirubrobacteraceae bacterium | reverse complement strand
CGCCTCGCTGCCGCGCCGCGAGCGCGAGGTCCTCGAGCTGCGCTACGGCATCGTCGGCGGCCGCGCGCGCACGCTCGAGGAGGTCGGCCGCGCCTTCAACATCACGCGCGAGCGCGTGCGCCAGATCGAGAACCGCACGCTCAAGAAGCTGCAGGCATTGCCCGATGCGCAGCAGCTGCGCGAGGCTTCCTAGGTACGCTGATCGCTATCCTCGGATCGCCCCGGCGGGGTTCCCGAGCGGTCAAAGGGGAGGCGCTGTAAACGCCTTGGCTCTGCCTTCGCAGGTTCGAATCCTGCCCCCGCCATGACTATGCAACAGGCCGCTCGAGCACGCGTTTGAGCGTCGCGCAGTGCTCGCGGAACTGGCGCTTCAGGGCCGCGCGCATGAGCGGCTGCAGAAATCGCAGCGGCCCACTCGGCTCGCCGTGAACGGTGAAGCGCATGCGCGTCCCGTGCTCGCTCGGATCGAACGTGATGCGCGCGTCGACCGGCAGCGGGCCTTCGATCGTCCGCAGAGAGAACACGCGGTCGGGCTCGAGCTCGGAAACCTCGACGAGCGATGCGAGCTCCTTGCCGCGCGGACCACGGTGGACCTCGCGGATCCTGCTCCCGAGCCGCAGTGGCCCGGCGAGGTCGGGAGCGGCCGAGAGGGTGTTCGTCTGCCAAGTCGGCAGCTTGTCCGGGTCCGCGACGTAGGCGAACACCTGCTCGGGCGGCCGCGCGATCTCGATCTCGATCGTGAACTCGATCATCTGTCTCCTGGTGCGCGCGGCGACCGCGCCAGCTCGGCGGCCAGCTCCTGCGCTTGCGGCGTGCTCACGAGCACGCTCCTGAGCGGATCTTGATTGCGCACGGCGAAGGCCAGCCCGGGCACGCCGCGTCGCACGACGAACGCCCGGTCGAGGCGGATCGTGCGCGCGACGTAGTAGAGCCAGGGCAGGCGCAGGCCGACTTTCAGCCCGGTTACCATCGTCTCGCGGATCGGGTCCTCGACGACGCGCACCTCGCTGACATCGCCGAGCGGCACCCGAACGTCCCGCATCAGCCCGAGGATCTTCTGCCAGCGCGCGAGAAGCACCTCCATCGAGTCATCTGTCAGGCGCACGCGCACGCGCGAGAGCCTACCCGCCGCGTCCACGCAGACCCTGGCGCGGCGTGCCGTGGGGTGGCATGATCGGAGGAACCAGCCAGAAAGGAGTTCCAGACATGGAGTCTTCTGAGGCGCCCGCGAGGGTGCTCGTCGTTGCGCACAAGACGGCCGCCACTCAAGCGCTGCTCGACGCCGTGCGGGAGCGCGCGCGGCAGGGAAAGGCGGCGTTCACCCTGCTCGTCCCGAACACCACGCACGGCCTGCACAAGGTCGTCGACCCAGAGGACCAGGGCGGCGGCGAGGCGCAGGGCGTGATCGAGAGGGCTCTGCCCGGCCTGAGCGAGGCCGCCGGAGCGCCGGTCGAGGGGATCGTGGGAGACCCCGACCCGATGTCGGCGATTCACGATGCGGTCAACCTGCGCGGGTTCGACGAGGTGATCATCTCGACACTGCCGACCAAAGTCTCGCAGTGGCTCAAGCTGGATCTGCCCAGCAAAGTCACCGGGCTGGGCCTCCCGGTCACGACCGTCACGCCGGAGGATCGCTAGCAGTCAGGAGCGCTACAGTTCGCTCTTCCCGCCCAGCTAGCTCAGTTGGTAGAGCACTTCCATGGTAAGGAAGGGGTCATCGGTTCGAGTCCGATGCTGGGCTCTGAAAAAGCCCCGCAAACCAAGCGGTTTCAGGCTATCAGGGCACTGCGACGGACGCGAGTATTTCCCTGGAGATTTCCCCAGCGGCCCGTTGAACGGTCGAAGACGGGTCTGCGTCGACGCTAAGAGCGCAGGGCGGCGGAGGGCTACCTGTCCAAGGGTGAGGCGGCAGGCAGGTTGGACCAGCCGCCGCGCCGACCGTGCTCCTCGCCTCGGCGGCAGGCTGCACTTCACCCGCCAGCTCGGGTTCCCACCAACTGGGCTGAGGCTGGCTCGCCTACAGCTTCGCCTGCGCGGTGAGCCAGTCCTCGAACATCCCACGCGTGAAACGGATGTGGCGGCCGACGCGCAGGCAAGGCACCCGGCCCGCCCGCACCGCCTCGTACACCCAACTCGTCTTAACCGAGCAGACGCGCGGCGTCCTCGGGACGAAGCAACGGGCCATCGGCCAGGGTGGTCGGCGATGTCGCCGTTGACGGGGCTCCCATACAGGTGCAGACCGCGGCCAGGCTGAGGCGACCAACGAATGCCGGCTCCGGTCAGCCCCGCGACAGCTATCCGCGAGCCCAAGGGGGTCGGTAGCCCACGGGGTAGCGGCGCGGGTCGACGCGGAACCCTGCCTGGAGCTCTTCCAGCGCGTCTGCCAGGCGCGAGAGGTTCTCCTTTGAGCGCTCAGGTGTCAGGTCGACATCTTCCGTCGGGTCGAGCAAACCGCGAGCGCGCGCGGCCGCGCCGCCGATCACGACATATTCGACATCGTGACGCTCAAAGGCCGCGATGATCGCTTCGAGACTCGGGTCTGCTGGCTCGTCGGCTCTCATGCAGCCGGGCGTTCGGCGTCTTGCGCCCAGCGCTGGCGCGTCTCGAGCGTGGCCCACAGCGCCGGCACGAAGGTCCGTCCGTCGGGGCCGGTGGAAGCCTCAGCGATACGAATCAGATCGATCAGCGAAGCCACGCTGACGGACACGCGGGGCGCGATCTGCACCCTCTGCGCGTCACGCACGAGATCGCGGTAGCCGCGCGTGCCGGGCGGCACTGCGCTCACGTGCAGCTCCGCGCCGGATGCCAGCAGCCCCAGCGCTGCGAGCCATCTTCGCTGTCCCACTCGCCGTATTCAAGGCGCCCGTCGACTGCGACCAGCCAGCCCTTGGTGAGGTGCTTGGCGGCGGCCTCGCCGCCTGAGCCGAAGACACTCACGTTGATGTAGCCGACCTCGCGGCCACGGCCCATCCCGTCGACCGCCAGACGCAGCTGGCAGACCTTCATCTCGTCAGAGACCTGACGGAGCTCGGGGTCCTTGGTCAGACGGCCGTGCAGATGATCTTGTTGATGTTCATTGCTGCTCTCCTTGCATTGGTGGCTGCTAGTGACGCAGCCCAAAGACTCGGCGCGGACCGGCGCGCGGAACCGAAGGCCCGCAGGGGCGCACGGGGAACCCCCCTTGCGGGGGTTGAAGCGCCAGACCGGCGGTGACGAACACTGGGCAAGACACGCAAGCGGACACCAAACCAGGTGAGCCACAGAACGCTCGGGAGAGCCCTCGCCAAGCAATGAGTCGATGAGTTGTTTGGCCGCGAGGTGGTCTTCTCGATTGAGTGCTGCTTTCATCACACTCTCGAAGGACTTGCCCGCATTGTGGACAGCTCCCCTCCTGTTCTCGTCGGCTAGCTCATGCTGAGCGCTAAGCGGCTCTTACGCCGCTCCACACACATTGCAGCCGAGAGACAGAAGCCAGGCGGGGGGGCGTACGAGATCCGCGCGTTGATCGGACCCGCATGCGACTTGCGTCGTGAGGAGAGCGGATTACTGAGTGCCGTCGCTGCCGACCAGCCGATCGCGCCCTACGACCGGATCCCGCTAGGTCGCCGGTGACCCGGCGGCGGTGCGCACGAGGTCGACGATCTCCTTCGGTGCCTTGGCCGGCGAGCCGCTCTCGAATGGTGGCTCGGGGTCGTACTCGATGCTTAGCTGGATCGCCTGGGCGGTCTGCTCGCCCGCTATGTGTCCGGCGAGGGTGAGCGCCATGTCGATGCCGGCCGAGACACCCGCCGCGGTGATCACCTTGCCCTGCTCGACCACGCGCTGTGAGACAGGATGCGCGCCGTAGCGCGGGAGCGTGTCGAGCGCAAGCCAGTGGGATGTCGCATCCAGCCCGTCGACGATGCCCGCCGCGGCCAGCAGCAGCGAGCCCGTGCAGACCGACGTCGTCCAC
Source organism: Solirubrobacteraceae bacterium (assembly GCA_035317495.1). Taxonomy (GTDB): domain Bacteria; phylum Actinomycetota; class Thermoleophilia; order Solirubrobacterales; family Solirubrobacteraceae; genus Palsa-744. Next base: position 603 of record DATHGU010000396.1, on the reverse strand, counting down.
TGGGAGCTCTGATGCGCGCGGCGCAGCCAGCCGAGAAGCTGCGCGTTACTCAGCAGCTCTCGGGTGATGTGCCCGCCGGGAACCACGACCACATCGGGGTTGATGAGGTCGTCGAACGTTAGGTCAGCGACCAAGGCCAGCATCCCGTTCTCGGTGCGGACGGGGCCGCGCTCGCCCGCGACGAATCGCACGCTCGCGTCAGGGAGCCTCGAGAGCACCTCGTACGGACCGACGGCGTCTAACGCCGTGAGCCCGTGGAAGACGGGGATCGCGATATTCATCGGGTTGGGCTCGTAGCTGATGGCTGTTGGGGCGCCCGAACTGAGCCAGACGGCGAAGGCGGTGCCCGCAGATTACCTCGTGGTCGTGACTAGCCGGCGGCCGTGGCGTGCCCGTAGATGAAGAACTCGGGCGTAGCGTGGACCTGGGCGCTCCAGCCGAGGTCCGCGATCCGCTGCTGTAGGGCTCGGGGCTCGTAGAAGTGCTTAACAATGTGAAATTCGCGGCCGTCGGCGAGCCGCCGGAGCATGGTTTCCTCACCTCGGCCGGGGAGCTTGTGGTCGGCGGCGGACGCTAGGTCGCTGGGCGAGCTGTCGAGGAAGA
>DATHGU010000395.1:0-7849 GCA_035317495.1 Solirubrobacteraceae bacterium | reverse complement strand
GGCTTGCGTGCGCGCTCGGCTGTGCTGCCGCGACGGCGGCCAGCGGGGCGGCGATCGCCGCGCTGGCCAGAACGGCGAGGGGCATGAGATGGGTGCGCTTCATGGGGTTGCCTCCAGGATCTAGTTGACTGGTTCTGATGTGAGCGGCTTGGTGGCGCCGGACGCCCGGAGCTTGGCCTGGCCGCTCAAATAACCAAGACGCCGCGATGATCGCAAGCTTCCCGCGCGTCGATGGCTGCGACGGCGACACGCGGGATTCAGGACTTCGGTTACGCCGAAGGTCGCCGATACCAAGATCACACATGGCACGCCGACGTGGAGATCCCGTCCGCGCGCAGCCGGCGCTCGTCCGCGCGCAGCCAACGCCCGCAGGCGCGCAGCCAACGCCCGCAGGCGGCTCGTTGTCCTGGGCGGTCAGGACCATCCTGGCGCTCGCCGCGGCGCTCAGCGTCGCGGCAATCTTCGCCGTGTGGGCGAACCGGCAGCTGCTCGACACGTCCTATTGGACGAACACCAACTCGAAGCTGCTGGAGAACCGCGCGATCCAGAGTCAGCTGTCGGACTACCTCACCGAACAGCTGTACGCGAACGTCGATCTGGCGGGCGAGCTCCGCTCGGGCCTGCCCAAGGAGCTGAAGCCGCTCGCCGGGCCGGCCGCCGGCGGGCTGCGCACGGTCGTCGAGCAAGCCATCGTGGTCGCCCTGCGCACCCCACAGGTCCAGCGGCTGTGGCGGACGGCGAGCGAGTCCGCGCACAGGCAGTTGATCGAACTGATCGAGGAAAAGGGCAAGCTCGTGCGCACGCCGGGCGGTGGCGCTGTCGTGCTCGATCTCCGCATGATCGTCGCGAACCTCGCCAAGCGACTCGGCACGCCGGCCTCCGTCGTCGAGAAGCTGCGCAGCTCGGTCGGGGAGATAACGATCATCCGCTCCAAGAGGCTCGAAACGATGCAGGGCGCCGCGCGCGGCCTTCACGACCTCGCGATCGTGCTGCCCGCTCTCGCACTGCTGATGTTCGCGCTGGCGGTCGGTCTGTCGAGCGGACGGCGAAGCAGGGCGCTCGTGGCCGTCGGCCTCGTCGCGATCGGCGCCGGACTCGCGTCCCTGATCGTGCGCTCGATCGTCGGGACGAAGGTGGTCGACTCGCTGGCGAGCACTGAAACCGTCAGGCCGGCGGCGAGCGCCGCGTGGTCGATCTCGACGAGCCTGCTCGCCGAGCTCGCCGGCGCGATGATCTTCACCGGCGCGCTCGTGGTGCTCTGCGGCCTGCTCGGCGGGCGCTCGCGCTGGGCGACCGCGGCGCGGCGCTCGCTGGCCCCGTACCTGCGTGATCGCCCCGGCCTGACCTTCGGTACGGCGCCCCTCGCGCTGCTGATCGTCTTCCTGTGGGGGCCGATCGCGGCGACGCAGAAACCCCTCGGCATCGCGGTGATCACGGCGCTATCGCTGCTCGGCGTGGCAATGCTGCGCCGCCAGGCCGCGGCGGAGTTCCCCGGCGTGCGCTACACAGCCGAGAGCGACGGCATCCGCCCGCGGGTGGCCCGCGCGCGCGGCTCGCTGGGGCGGGGCTGCGCGAGGCTCTTGGCGGGCGTCACGGCGGTGGCCAATGAAAATGGCCGGCGCGATCGCTCCGCGCCAGCCGTCGACCAGTTGGAGCGGCTTGCCACGCTGCACTCCAGCGGCGCGCTGACCGACGAGGAGTTCACCGCGGCCAAGCGCGCCGTCCTGCCGGACGTGCCGTAGGCGAATTTCGAGCCGTAGGCAGAAATTTCCCGCAAAGAGCGGGACTTTTCGATCGCGTCCGCGGGGTTTTCTTCGCTACGAGCGGGTAGGGACGAGGGACACCAAGCGAGAGATGGTGATCGTCACGGCAGCACGGAGGAGTGTGTCCATCTGGTGGCACGCCCGCTGCATCCACGCAGGGCGGTGGGCGCTGGCGGGCTTCAGCGTGCTCGCGGCTGTGTTTCTCGCGGGCGCGGGCGCCGCTTCGGCGGCACGGCGCGCGGCTCCGGCGGAACTCCAGATCACCCCGGGCGTCGGCGTGCTCTCGACGTCGTGGGGCGTCACGACGAGCACCGGCTTGGCGGGCTTCCGCGTGCGCTCGCGGCCCCTGACCGTTCCCGCGAGTCCGTGGGGGCGGGCGGTGGAACTCGCAGCGAGCGCGCGCTCCTACGACATAGTCGGGCTGAGCGTAGGCATCTACGAAGTACGCGTCCGCGCGCTGATCGCGACTAGGCGCAAGCATGGCGTGCGCCGTACGAAGGTCGGGCGCCTCGGCGGACTTGCCTCCGGTGCCGCGACGACCTTCTCGGGCAGCGAACAAGGCTCGACGCCCGCCAGCCAACCGCCGCACGAAGCTGTGAGCCCCAAAGAGGCGGTACGCCCGACCGAAGCAGAACCGCCCAAGGCGGAACCGCCAACGGCAGAACCGCCGAAAGTAGAACCACCCAGGGAAGAACCGCCCAAAGAAGAACCGCCGAAGGAAGAACCACCCAAAGAAGAACCACCAAAAGAAGAACCACCTAAAGAAGAACCACCTAAAGAAGAACCGCCGAAAGAAGAACCGCCGAAAGAAGAACCACCCAAAGAAGAACCACCGAAAGAAGAACCGCCGAAAGAAGAACCACCGAAAGAAGAACCACCCAAAGAAGAAGGGCCCGGCTCCAGCTGCGCGCTGTACGCCTCGCCGACCGGCTTGGACGGCAACACGGGCGCGCAGAGCTCTCCGCTGCGTACCGTCCACGCCCTGTTGGGAAAGCTGGCCGCCGGACAGACGGGATGCCTGGCGCGAGGCAAATATCCCGCAGTTACCGTGCGCGATGGCGAATCGCATGGCGGCGCGGGGGCGCCCGTCACGATCACCTCGACCAACGCGGAAACGCCGGCTACGATCGCCGGTCGGATCATTACTATGCCGGGCGCGGATTGGCTGACGTTCTCGCATCTGATCCTGACCGACCCTGGGGTCAGATATCCGAGTGTCACGATCGGCTCTGCTCACACGTCGTGGATTTGGAACGACGTTTCGGCGCCCGAAACGATCTGCTTCGAGCCGGTCGACCCAGGGCCATACGGGCCGGCAGAACACACGCTGATCGAACACAATCGCATCCACAACTGCGGACAGCCGTTCCTGTGCGATATCGACATTCCGCCGTGCAACGAACCGCCGAACGACGGCTATCACATCCACGGCGTCTACGACATGGGGAACTTCACGACAGTCCGCAACAACTACATCTACGAAAACAGCTCGAAGGGCGTGCTGCTGCGAGGGGGCAAGGGGGCGGTGGTCGAACACAACGTGATCGATGGAAACGGGTCGGGCGTGCTGTTCGGCGACTTGACGCCCGAAGGCGAGACGGTCGCGTGGAACATCATCACGAACAGCAGGGGCGTCTGTGAAACCTGCCGGGACTACTTCGGCATCTGGTCGTTCGGCAGCGTCGGGCCGGCGAACACAGCTGCCAACAACGACGTGTTCGGGAACGCGTCCGGCAACATCGGACCGCTCGACGCCGTGAATCTCGAAGAAAACATCGAAGTCGATCCGCTGTACGTCGACGCGGCCAAACACGACTACAGGCTGCAGCCCGACTCGCCGGTCCTCGGATACGGGCCGCAATAGTCGCCCGGCGGCCGGCGGCTGACGGCTGGCGTCTGGCGGGTCCCGCTGTCGCCGCGCTCGCTGCGATTCACCGACGCCCGCCGCCGCGGCGGTAGCCCTCGCGCGCTCTCAGCATGAAGCCGACGACGAGCAGCCCGAACACCAGCGCCACGACCCATGCGCCTTTCGCCGCGGAGAGGACCGAAACGACCAGCGCGGCCAGCGCCGCGCAGATGGAGAAGACGATGTTCGCCACTGCCGCGCGGTCGCTCGAGCTATGACCAGGGCTCGCTCAGTCCGGACGCTGGCGGCCGATAGCCGCGCCGATGATCAGCCGAACGAGCAGGACCGCGAGCAGTCCGCCGATGGCTCCCGTCAGGCCGAAGCGCCACGCAAACGTGACGAAAGCGAGTAGGCTGATCATGCCGGGAACGCCCATGGCTGAAGGGTACCTCGCCGGGCACGTAGGTGATCCGCAGCAGCGGCCTCCACGGCGGGCAGCCCGCCCTGCGGTGCGCTTCGCGCGTGGCGCTCGCGCGGGCAGCGGTCGCGTCGATGGCGTAGATGGTGCAGGCCTGCGCCGGGACGTGCCAGCGCGGCGGCACGTCGTGCTCTGCGATCCTCACGCGCCTCGCGGGCGTCGGCGGGCGCCTCACGCGAGCCTCGCGGGCCGGGGAGAATCGGGTGCGATGGCGACGACCGACGCCGTGGCGCACGCGCAAGCCAACCGCGCCGTTACCTCTCGATGCGGTAGCGCCCCACGCCCAGGCGCGCTGCCAGCCGCCTGCCGACTCTCGTGGTCCGCAGTCGAATGGGTGCGTTGCAGTATGCGCGTGTTGCAGTCTTGTAGGCGAGTCGCATTTTCCAACTTCGCCTGAAGGACAGCATCGTGCCGGACGCCCATCGGATCCGCCGGGGGGGAAGCGGCGAGCCCTGGTGGACGATCGCCCACCAGGTTTGGGCGGGGTGGTACCACCGAATGGGCACCCCGCTCAGCCCGGCCTCAGCGATCCAGCGCCTGGCCGTTCGTCGCCGATAATGGGTGGTCCCGGGGTCTTTCCAGCCCTCCTCGGCGGTGTCCGGGGCGGTGTGGAAGAATGTGACCACCGCAACGCCTGGCGTCGCCAGCGACTTCTTCACGGCACCGAGCAGCTGTCGGGTCATCGCCGGACCCGTGTGCGACGCGATCGACTGGGCGACGATGAACTGAAACGGCTCAGCCCCCGTCACATCGAATTGATCGTTGTAGCGAAACTCGGGCATCTTCAATGCGATTAGATCCTGCCTCCCCCCGAGGTTCCCGTCGATCCCTTCTTCAACCAGCCGGCGGTTCGGCTCAATGCCGGTGTAACCGCCGGGTGCGAGGTAGGCAATAAATAGACGACCGCCACGCAGTGACCCGCAACCGATGTCCAGGAGACGATGATGCTCCCGCAGACCAAGGGCACACAAGAGTGAGAATTGGCTCGCACCCATCAGGTCGTACCGTTCGGGTGGGCCCACGGCGCTCCTGAAGTCTTTTTCGGCGGTGGTCAAGCTGCCGGACACTACTCGATGCTGCGCCAGGCCACTCCCCTGGTGGCGTGCCCGTCCCGTTCCATCTCGCTCACGTCCCCGAGGCGCGCAGCCGCACCGTCGCTCCAGTTCGCCAGCTCGTCGCAATAGACGCGATGCGGCGTCAAGCCCCACGCCCCGGCGCGTCGGCGGGCAGTACCTCGCTCCTCGCGCGACTGCCAGCGGCGCTGCACACCCTCCCGCCAGGCGGTCGCGCCGACGGTCCCGAGCGACACGGCGGCGCCGGATGCGATGGCGAGGATCGCGACTGCTTCACCCATGCTCGACACGCTTGCACGCGGCGCGGACAGCGGCCCGTTCGGGGCGGGTTGCCCCAAGGGTTGCCCCAAGGGCCATTGCTCACCGGGTCAGTCCACAAGAAAACCCCGCCGGAGCGGGGCTTTCTCGAGAGCCGGAGATCGGGGTCGAACCGATGACCTCCTGTTTACAAGACAGGTGCTCTACCAGCTGAGCTACTCCGGCGTTTGGCGCATCAGTTAGCCGAGAATTGCCAATCGCGGCCGTGAACAAAACGGCGACGTGGGGCAATGCACCGGCGTCTGAAGTGGCTGTTGTGCCTAAGGCTACCGGGGGGTGTGGCCGGCGTCGCGCGGTTCTCCGGCGACGCATCGCAAAGCCCGGCCTGCCCGGTCCTCCGTCGGCGCCAGGGCTTGACCTGACGCGGCGCTCAGCCGGAGGAGCACTGCGTGGGGCCAAGAGTGACGGCCCCACGCGCTACACGAGCTGCTCCCAAAGAACTTCCGCTACTTCGCTTTGATCTCCAGCGCTTCTTCATATTCGCCGGGAATCCACGGTTTTGCTTCTTCCTTCAGCGTCAAGCCGACTTGTTCGGTTGTCGGCCCCGTTTCCGTCAGCCGGTTTGCGGTCAGCGTGTCTTTCAGTCCCGCTTCGAATCGTCGACCGGCTGTTCGGTGAGCATTTCGACGGGTTTGCCAGGATTCGCTCCGCAGCCTCTTTCCCGTGAGACACAACCCCTGAACGCGACCGTCACCGACGCCGTTTTGGCCCCTGTCCATTCGCCGTCGAGTTCAGCACTCGCACAAGTTACCTTGGTTTTGCCCACGGTTTCGAGTGTGACTTCACCGGCTTCGGCAAGGAATTTCGGGCTGGCCCCGGTCCTGGTTCCCATTCGTAGGCGCCTTTTGCCCCTTCACTCAGTACCACGCAGTTTTTATACTTGTAGATTCCGGTGCGGCTCGACAGCTTCACGCATCTCCCGAGTTCCGGGAGCGCTGCGCTCGCCGTCGCTGCCTGGCTCACCACGAAGGCAGCGATAACGCATACCCCGACGATCCTCAGTGATCTCATATCTCCTTCTCCCGTTGTTGCAGCGCAAGCGCCCGCTAAATCGGTGGCAAAGGCGCCGCGATTCTCTCCCGTCTTGATGAGAAGCTACAACTATGCCCAGTACCCAGGAAACGCGGCGCTAGAGAGAGATCCGCGCCAACTGTAACGGCGCCGTCGCAGACGGTGTATTGCAGGCATGAAGCAGCGGCAGGTCGAGCGAAGCGCGCGGATCGACGGGCAGCGGCCCGGCGATTCCGGTCGGGATCTGAGGGCCTTTCGCGACTGCTCGCTGAACAGGGGCGTCAATCCGTTCCTCTATTGGGCGCTGCGCGCCCTGTTCGTGCCGACGTTCTTGATCTACTTCCGCATGCAGCGGATCGGTCGCGAGCACCTGCCGAAGACCGGGCCGCTGCTGCTTGCCTCCAATCACCGCAGCTTCCTGGACCCCTTTGTGATCGGCACGCTCGTACGCCGTCCCGTGTACTACATGGCCAAGCGCGAGCTGTTCGAAAAGCGTTGGCAGGCTTGGATCTTGAATGGCCTGGGCGCCTTCCCGGTCGACCGTGGCGCGGGCGACGGCGATGCGATGGCCACCGCCCGCGCGATCCTCGCGAGAGGCGACTGCGTGGTGGTCTTCCCGGAGGGCACGCGCGTGCGCTCCGGCCCGCTCGGCGCCGCGCGTCGCGGGGTGGGCCGTCTGGCGTTGGAAACCGGCGTGCCCGTCGCACCGGTCGCGGTGATCGGCAGCGAACACGTGCGCCGCGGCTGGCGTATCCGACCGCGCAAGGTTCGCGTGCGCGTCGGCGCTCCCCTGCGCTTCCCGACCGCCGGCAGCTCCTCGCCGGCACTCGCGGCCGGCGTCACCGAGCGGATCTGGGCGTGCGTCAGCCTGCAGTGGGAGTGGCTCGGCGGAGCCCGCGCTGAGGAGGACGAGGCGCAGCTCGCGCCCGCAGGGGTCAGGCGGCGCACGCGCGCCGAGCAGGCGCCATCGACGGGCACGCCGCGCGAGGCCGCGGCGGAGTCGGCCGCCGGTGAGGGCGAGAGCGGGGAGGTCCGCGCGGCTTGAGCGCTCCGTCTCCCGGCGAGCCGGGTGGACGGGGCATGGCCGGGGGATAGGGTGTGCGATGAGTGACCGAGCCTCACGTCCAGAAGCCGAAGGCCCAGCTCGACGCGGAGTTCTCCGACCTCTACCGCGCGCATCTGCGAGACGTGTACAGCTACGCGTACTACCGAGTCGGCGACCACCACGACGCGGAGGATCTGACCGAGCAGACGTTCCTGCAGGCGTACCGCCATTTCGAGCGCGCTCAGCTCGAGTCCAACGGTCGACCGCTGCGCCCGTGGCTGATCCGCATCGCGCACAACCTGGCCGCCAACCTGT